>DATFPS010000239.1:0-7793 GCA_035264705.1 Nitrososphaeraceae archaeon
CTACCCATGATTGCTCTTTCGACATTAAGATGGCAAAATGTCTCTGTGAGTGTCATAACTATAGAGAATAGTCTCAAAGTGGAGACAAGTAGTTGCTGACATAAAAAAGGTTAAAAACTATTTCTATATTGATATATTCAATGGAGTCATTCGACGACAACAGGGCTTGTGCATTCTGCAATACTGCGATTCATGATGATGGAAGCATATGTAATAAATGTATGACAATATACAATATTAAAACCTCTGATGCTTTCAATGATGGTTGCGGTTGTGATACATAGCCAAGCAAACAACATTTTTGACTTTCTTTAGTGTGACGCACATGATTTTTCTGTTCTTAGGATCCTTTTAATTTATTTAACAGAAAAATGTGATTTTTAATAGAATCATTTAATATAAAGGGCTTTATGCAAACAGTGCCACGATTAAGCAGAATTTTTGGACAGGGTCAGATAGTTGGTATATCTAATCATCTTTCTTAAGAAATCATACAGCCACCACATCTTCATACCCTGAACTTAGACCATTCCTATCCTATCCATTAAATCTTTAGCCTTCTTTCGGATCCTAGAATTAATTCTTACTACAACCAAACCTTCGTAAGGTTGTCCATACATGACAACTGATTTATCTGGGACAATTAAGAAAAGAGGTAACGCTAGTAAATCTTCTTCTCCATCAATTATGATTCTTACAGGAGAAGACATTCCCAATGCATTTTGTAATAGCTCAACAGCTTTCTTTGATATCGTCCCTGCTTCATTGGAGCATTTCAGTTCTTTGGCCAAGTTCTTATCTTTTTGATCGCGATTCAAGGAAGAATTATTGACATACTCCCTTTTCATACGTCTCTCTTTCCCGTCAACCACTGAAATATTTGGTATTATACCAAACGAGATTAAACGATCAGTTGTAGCGTCTCCAACAGATATTATTTTTTTCGCATTCCTTAATACTGCATTAAGCTTGCGTCTAGTGATATTTTTGTCAGGAATTAGATTTCCAAAAGGTTCCTTTAGAATTCGGATACATTCAGGCGTGAGAGGCATTGTGAGGTTCTATTTGATTAGATTTTGTTTCGTCTTCTGCTTGTGCGTTCATCTCTGCTGCTATCACACTTATTCGTCCAGCTACCATCTTGGCAATCTTACTGAATGCATGTGATTGCATAGACTCAGGTTCGGCTATTATTATCGGCTTTCCCACATCACTGCCCTCCATGATATGTGAATGAAGAGGGATTTCGCCAATAAAGGGTATGTTGAATTGCTCGCTCACTTTCTGTCCGCCTCCTTTTCCAAATATATGAATATGTTCATTGCAATGTGGGCATTCTAAGTAACTCATGTTTTCAATAACACCAACAATCGGTACATTTAATTTATTGAACATACCGATTGCCTTGACAGCGACATTCATAGCCACTTCTTGAGGAGTTGTTACGATCAGTATGCCTGTAATTGGAATTGTTTGTGCCATTGTTAATGGTGCATCACCGGTCCCGGGTGGTAAGTCTATAATTAAATAGTCCAATTCCCCCCAATTCACATCTGTAAGAAATTGTTTAACTATCCCTGATACGATAGGTCCCCGATAAATTCCTGCCTGCTGCGACTGCTCGTAAAAAAACCCCATGGATATTACTTTGACACCTGATGTTATAGGTGGTTGAATTTTATTCTCTATTACCTGTGGTGATTCCTTTAGGCCCAGCATCAAGGGTACACTTGGGCCATATATATCAGCGTCTAACAATCCTACCTTTGCTCCTGTCTTTGATAACACAAGTGCTAAATTCACAGCAACAGTCGTCTTGCCTACTCCTCCCTTTCCGCTGGCCACTGCTAATATATTTTTGACACCGGGTAGCAGCTCGTCCATTGATATAGCACGACCCTCCATAACCCGTGCCGTTACCTTTAATTTGAGATCCTGAACTCCTAAATTCGTAATAGCATTCCTAACATCCTGTTCTATCTCGCTGTTAAATGGACAAGCAGGAGTAGTGAGTTCAAGTGTAAAAGCTACTTTGCCATCATTAATTATCATATCTTTTATCATACCCATTGATACAATATCTTTATGTAATTCTGGGTCTACAACCTTCTTTAAAGAACTAAGAACTTGATCGACAGTAACCATATCTAAAAAATTTGTCTTTACTGTATTTAAATCATTCATTACATATTACAACCGGTTAGAAATGTGGAGATAGAGTAAAAATTATCAAGTCAAGGAAAAATTTTCCTTACATCTTGGAACCTTTTTCTGAGAGTAACGATACTTGTATCTCCTGCTACCGCTATCTGTGCCTGACTCACTTTCTCATCCTCTTTCAGGCATGCGGCGTATAAAACTGCAACCGCAAGCGCATTGGGATCTTTGCCATGTGAAACAGGATTTTCCTTTATAACGGTTAACATTTCCAGTGCCCTTCTATATGTTTTTTCGCTTACTCTTGCCTTGCTCGCTATTTTCGCAAGATAAACGTTAGAATCGATGACTGGAAGATGAAGTTTCAAATGCCTTACCAACAAACGATAACATTTTCCTGCAAAAATCGAGTCAGTATTTGCAGTTTCAGCGATTTCATCAAGCGTTCTTGGGATATTTAACTCCCTACATGCTGCATAAACGGAGGCAACAACTAGCGCTCGAATTGATCTGCCTTTGATAATACGTTTGTCAAGAGCTTTACGATAGTTATATGCTGATTTTTCTATTAGCGGATCATTTAATGATAATTTATCCTTTACTGTTCCCATAATGGCAAAAGCATTCTTTAAATTTCTATGGTAGCTTCTATTGTTACTTGAAATTTTATTCCATCTACGCATCCTTTGGACTTTGCTCATCTGTTCTGGACTAATAGCGGCGCCATTAGCGTCCGTATTAGAATATGAGATAAAAGTTGATAGACCCATGTCGTGGAATGCTAATGAAGTTGGCATTCCAGTCCTACTTTTACTTTCGATGTCATCACCCGAGTAAACTCTCCATTCAGGTCCCAATGATTCTATATTATCATGGATAACCATGCCACAAGTGCTACAAACGATCTCACTAGTCTCGGCATCAAATACCGTTGCTGTACTATTGCAAAGCGAACAAACATCGGCGGCTTTTTCTGACCGGGGTTCAATTTGTAGTGAACGATTAATATTGTTTTGTGACATTTTCATAGTATTAACCATCTGTAGAATAAATATAAGCTACATGTGTACCATCATGTTATCATGGAAAATTCGTCACCAATCATAACACAATCAACTTCATTATAACACAATACATTTAATTGAGAGAACTAACAATTGTGTGAAAATGCCTTCTAAAATGTCTTCTAACAGTCTTTCAGCTACTTCGACAAGGTCTTTTAGATTTGATAATGAATACTCTAAAATATTAGATGAGGAGGCGGAGAGAATGGGTATATCAGTAAATGCACTAGTCGGAATTATCTTAAAAAGATATACAGAATTTACTAGGTATTTATCCAAAATTGATATGGTGGTTGTAAACCGTGAAATCTTGACTTCATTGCTTGATTGTAGTAATGAGGAAAGTCTCTATAATCTAGGCATGAAAGTTGGCGAAACAGTTCCAATTGATACAATAATGTTTTGGAAGAAGGATTTGACTGAAAAGTCAGTCCTAGAATATATAGAAAAGATTATCTGTAGATATGGCCATTTAGGTACATATGACGAAATTTCACAATCTAGTAGCAGAATTATCGTAATACGACATCGCCTAGGACGAAAAGGTTCCAAATTCTTCGAAGGATACCTTAAATCTGCTTTAAAAAATACTATCGCAAAGGACGCCATTTTTGAGGTAACGGAATCTTCAATGAAATTTGAAATTTTATATACTTAGTATAGATTTAATCATTTCATCATATCATTCTTGAATCAAAAGGTTCATAAATTGATGTTTCGATCAACTGCCTACATACAGTATGTTTTCTATAGTGCATATGAGTGATGTTGTCAGAATTCCGCCAAACAGATTAACTAATTCTCTGAAGAATACTGCTATTGGAATATTAAAGGAAAAGTACGAGAGCATGATAAGTCCAGACATAGGTTACATTATTATGATTATTGATGCTACCGCGAATTCAATAGGTAAACTAGTGGCTGGTGATGGTGCTACCTATCATAGAGTGAATTTCAAGGCATTAACTTTCTTTCCAAAATTGCAGGAAGTAGTTGAAGGAGAGGTAGTAGAAATCACAGACTTTGGAGCTTTCGTTAGAATTGGTCCGACCGATGCATTGCTTCATCTATCACAAATAACAGATGATTATTTGAGGAGTGATGTAAAACAAGGTGTAATTATAGCTAATCAGTCGGCAAAATCATTGAGAATAGGTTCCAGAATAAGAGCAAGAGTTACAGCTGTAAGTCTAGGTAAAGGAGCAGCAATGGGAAAAATTGGTATAACCTGCCGACAACCTTTTCTTGGTGCAAGTGAATGGATAGCGCAGGAGGTAAAGAAGGCCAACCAGCCAGCTACTCCTGCGCCAGTGAAAGAAAAGAAAGGAGGAGGCAAACAGTAATTGCCTAAAGAAGTTGCTTGTAAAAAATGCAAGGCAATAACTATTGGAAAAGTTTGTCCAGTTTGTAAATCGTCTGATCTTTCACCAGATTGGTCCGGAATAATCCTTGTCTTTGATCCCTTGAAATCACAGATAGCCAGTACTCTAGAAATTACAGCTCCACATAAGTATGCACTAAAAGTTTCATAATGGTAACACGATGAAGAATTTACAGTCCTTTCTTAATGTTAGAGACGCTCTAATAAAGTTCTTGCATGAAGACATCGGTACTGGAGACGTCACGAGCAATTGTCTTATTCCAGACGATCTTCATAGTCGAGCACAGATTATATGTAAAAATAAAAAATCAGCAATAGTGTGCGGTCTTGAAGAAATGAATTTGGTTTTCGATCTGTGTGGCTGCAACACAAAAACTTTGGTTTCCGATGGATCATGGGTTCAAAAAGGGACCGTTGTAATGACAATAGAAGGAAAGACACGTTCTATTCTAAAGGCAGAGAGGACAGCCTTAAACTTGATAATGAGAATGAGTGGCATAGCATCTGAAACCAGATACATTAAGGATGCAATTGTAGATATAAGTGATTCCATTATAATAGCCAGTACGCGCAAAACAGCACCAGGTTTGAGATTTTTCGATAAAAAAGCAGTGACAATAGGAGGAGGAAATAGCCACAGAATACGTTTAGATGATATGGTCTTGATAAAGGATAATCACCTTGAGATTATAGGATCTGTAAAGAAATCTATAGAAATAGCAAAAAAGAAGGCAGCTTCTTCAATAACCATAGAATGTGAAGCTAAGAATTCAAATGAAGTTATTGAAGCCATAACCGCTGGAGCAGATATTGTTATGCTTGACAATTTCTCTCCAGAGGAGGCAGCTAAAATAATTAAAGAAATTTCAAGAATGGGTATACGAGAACAGGTAAAGGTAGAGATCTCGGGAGGAATAACCATGCAGAACATAAGAGACTATGCAAAAGAACAGCCTGATATTATCTCCGTTGGATTTCTTACTCATTCTCCTAAGGCAATCGATTTTAGCCTAGAAATAATATGAAAGCAGTAAGAAGCTCTAAATGATAGTTATAAATCGTATACTAAAGATTAAAGGTTCGCATTTGCTTATCAGGAGATTATAAGGAAACATTTGAAGAGACCAGGTTTTAGTGAAATCCTTGTTCATGTGTACATTTCATGATATTACTAGCATACGCTCAATAGCTAGTCTTGCCTTTTCTGCTGTTTTAGAGGGCACTTTAACTTCATATATATTGTACGCTAGAGAATTATGAACCTTCTTTAGATTGATCTTTTTCATATACTTACAAATTGCATCATTTTTTATCGGAATAAATGTTTTATCAGGATTCTCCTTACTCATTCTATGAAGAATTCCTGTTTCGGTCGCAATTACAAATTGGCTTGCGTGTGATTTTCTGGCATGATTCATCATCCCTTCAGTCGATAAAATGTGACCAGATTTTATCAATTCGCCAGTAGCCATATGATATAGTGCTGATGATGTACAGCTACATTCTGGATGAACTAAAAAATCTGCCCCTTTGAAAGTTGTAAGCATTTTGTTGATGTCTTCTGCCTTTATTCCAGCATGGACGTGACACTCTCCAGGCCAAATATACATGTTCTTTCTTTTGGTTACATTCGCAACGTAGGAGCCAAGAAACATATCAGGCAAAAACAATATTTCTTTATCTTTTGGAATGCTGTTAACTACTTTAACAGCATTTGAAGAAGTGCAACAGTAATCTGATAACGCCTTTACTTCAGCAGTGGTATTAACATAACTAACAACTATGGCCTCAGGATGCTCTTTAATCCATGTCTTTAACTCTTCTGCATTAATAGTGGATGATAGAGAACAACCTGCTTCTAAATCGGGAATAAGAACCCTTTTATCTGGACATATAATCGAAGCAGTTTCGGCCATAAAATGTACGCCGCAGAAGATTATGATCTCAGCGTCCGTATGTGCAGCATGCCTTGAAAGAGCTAGAGAATCTCCTATAAAATCTGCTACATCCTGCACTTCAGGCAATTGATAGTTGTGCGCAAGAATTACCGCATTCTTTTCTTTCTTTAAACCAATAACCTCATCCGCGTAATCTCTATCTTGCATCATCATTTTCTTTAGATAACAATTACTACATCTTTGCTACTACATTTAAAGTAGTATATTCTAGGACAGCCTTGCCTTTAGTGTCCACGTTATGGGCAATACTTGCCACATGATCTAATAATCTGCGGAAGCGTCATCAAAATAAGCTGAGACATTATTTCGATTCTATTAACCTAAGTAAAAGATATGGCTAGAAACGTCCGCTGGCTCTGATTAATACTTACAAAAAGAAATAGGGTATCATAAAACGGATTACTTTATGTTATAGTTATATTTAGGTTTTCCTACACAGTCGCAGTAAAGCATTATCCGATCTGTAAGGCGGAGTCATGTCCTTCTGTGTCGAAATAGATTTAAACACAAACTAGAAGAAATATTTTGTAAAAGGAGGAAGCTTTCTGAACTTATAGATGCTAAAACTTGAACGTTAATGTAGCTTACTTTAGATTATGTTGCAATCAAGCCAAAGACGAGTCAATTCTTGATATTTATATTTTAGGTGAAAAGGCCAATTTGATGCAGAAAGATTTGTGAATACTTTACATAAATCTATGGAAAATATCAGATCATAACAGGTAGCGATACTTGGTACTGCATGCTAGTTTACGGTAGGCTGATTTACCGTATACTGGTTAATTTCCCGACGTAAGGCATCAGCTTCTTTCTTCTCTTGGGAAAAGCATTATTGAAGGAGCCATTCTGTCCATAAGAATTGGATTGAGAATCTTCAGTATTTGTTTTCATTTAAGTAAACAATGTAGACAAAAACATGTTAGCAATTTGTTCATCTGTTTGTTGATAATTACACTAGAGATGATTTCTTAAGATTGCTATATTATTAATAAGGAATATTATAGAAATACATATATAAAAGACTGCGCTACAGCCTTGGTGAGCCAGATATATGCCAACACACGGATCTTTAACCAAGGCTGGTAAAGTAAGAGGCCAGACTCCAAAAATCGAAGGTAAACCAAGAACTAGTTTAGTTTCGAAATCACGTAACAAAAACAACTTTATTAAACGATTTGAAAAGAGAAGGTTGCCAGGACAGAAAAAACCTGAACGTGGTGGAAGAAGATAACC
>DATFPS010000240.1:0-9500 GCA_035264705.1 Nitrososphaeraceae archaeon
GAAGAAGACGAAGCACTACAAAAGATAATTGAAGCCTACGAGAAAAAAAGAAGTCAATCCCTCCAGTAATTTCATTTGAATTCACAGGCTTACATAAAGAAATCGTTCATTATTAAGAAGAGATGGAAATCCAATAGTTGGAATGTTTGTATTTAAGGATTTACTCAATTAACAAGGTATCGTTATAGCGTGTTTTTGTGGTTACTACTCTCCTCCTCTTGTCTTGTTTTTCTTCTTCTAGCGCTGATTCATTATTCAATTTTTTCATTGATAGAGTTTGACATGTGCTTTGTATAAAATAAGATTGAAGCACCAAGAAGATGGAGTTGGAGGGGCGAGAATAGTGGTTCTGTTACATCTGGTTTGATGATACATTCTAGTATATGTAATAGACAAACGATCAGGCGCTAACTTAACAGAACCCCTTTTACATAACTTTTTTTATTGGTTTATTAGGACGGATATATCTCTCTGAAATCATCTTTAATGTCAACTATAGTCCAATTTCTATTTTAAGCCTCTTTTAGGACATTTTCAGCTCCTTTATCATAAGAATATTCTCTTACTGCGTCGTCATGATGAATTAAAACCATAAGGGATTTTGCCTCTTCATTGTTGTTGTCATCATCAACATACTTGAGCATTTGAAGATCACCGTCTGAATTTTCTACTGCTATGACTGGTATCTTTCCGATATGAAGTTGTATGTTTACCGGTTTTTGATAATCCTTGTTAAATGAATTTAGTTCTGACATAACATACACTTGCATTTTCCTAAAAAATTCATCTCCCCCTACTATAGCATCATAAACTAAGATATGTGCTGGATGGTTATCCTTAACAGCAAATGGTTTTGATTCATTAATTACGAAATTTTCATTGTTACGAAACTTATTAACTGTTGCATCGACTATTTTATCGAATGACATATTCTTGGAGTCGAAAACATATATATCTAAATATGGAACAAAAATGCCAGACACACCTGAGATATTTCCAAGTTCGGAGCTGGTTTTCGACTGAGCAAAGAATCCTATAATAGTATTATTTTCTGCCTTTGGATTATATGAATTTTCTATAACTGACCAATCAGAAGGATATTGTATTTGTATTCCTAAAATGGGATTGTTATATGTCAAGAAATTGCTAGCAGTAGTAGTAGTATTGGTATTTGATGCTAATGATGATGAAGGTGGTGGTGAAGATAAGGATTGTCCTATGGCGGATTGAACTGTCGCACTATTATTATTCAGAAATAACAGCGAAAATGTGAACAAGATAACAATAATAATAACACAACAACAATACAATTTGGATTGTATATTCACACTCATGGACTTATGGCACATACATCTATATAATAACAGATAGGTAGACTGCCTCATTACTAGCATCTAATATGCCAGTGTCGATGGTGGTAATTACTGAAAAAGATTTGAAAGCGAAGATAATCATGTACTAGGAAAGGAGGATTATTCTAGGTTGGTTAATATCTAGAATAACTTTTATTGCAATGTTATCTATTATACTGAGCTTTATAGTAACGCCACATACACTTTTCATGGCAGCAGCGTCTGCACAATCCATCACAAGTACAGAAAACGCTAGTAGTTTATCTGCTATCCAACAGTCTATATCTATTTTAGATCCTGGAGGGATAGACCTCGAAACTCTAAGAAATAATATAATTAGTGCGCTTAGAGAGCCATCTACTGCATTGGACATAAAAATGGCACAACTTTCCTCCTCCAACAAAACAGAAGATATCGCTACACTTGCATACATATGGGGATTTCCACTTGTTACAATGGAGAGGCTAACTTCCAAAAGTATATGGATCTTTACTTAACTAATCTTGTTCTAATTTACTCTCCAAAAAGTAATTAGAACGAGACAAAGAAAGGCCACCGTCTACATATATCATATTTCCTGTAATATAGCTTGCATCATCTGATGCTAAAAATAAAGCAATCTTTGCTATCTCTTCAGGTTCTCCAATTCTATGGAAAGGAATCTCTTTTTCCTTTTCTTTTCTTTTTTCTTCATTTCCAAGTAATTCTTTATTTAAAATGTCAGTAGCTATGAGACCTGGTGCTATAGCGTTTACTCGTATTCCTTTCTCTGCTAGCTGTAATGCAATAGTTTTAGTTAGACTTTTTACTCCAGCTCTTGATGAGATGAAAGGATCTACTCCCGACATTGAGAAAGTATATTCCTCTGCTTCAGGCTTTGGTATTGATTGATAGGGAGAGGATATATTGATAATTGAGTAAATGCTCTTCTTTCTTTTATTATTTTCATCTTCATCCTTTACCTTTTCATTTGCTACTCCCATCACCATTCGCTTAACTGCTTCTCTGATACAAAGATATATACCCTTTAGATACAAGTCAGCAATCTCATACTCCTCTAATGTAAAGTAAGGAGATATTTGTTCATTGAATGAATTAGCAGCATTACTAGTAGTTATTTCATTTGTTGTTGGTGTTGTTTTTTTTGTAGTTTGTTTTTTTGCTATTTCTGAATTATTTATCAATACATCAATTCTTCCGAATCTCTTGATTGTTTCCTCTATCAACGATATACTAGTTTGCTCTTGTGAAATATCTCCAATAACATATGCAACTCTATTGTTATTATTCTTATCATCAGCAACTAATTTTGAGATTTCTTTTGCTGTACGTTTTAATTCTTCTTCTTTCTCAAAGTCATTTATCATTACGTAATATCCCGCTTTAGCAAATTCCATTGCAATTGCTTTCCCTATACCTTTACCAGAACCCGTTACTATTACAACCCTTCTTTTCCTATTATTATTGTCATCAGATTTACCTGACACAATAGAAAATTGGCTTATAAAGTATATATTAAAATTATATAGCCACAGGATTCTAAAACAGATTTAAGAACTGTTGTGAATAAATTTTCTAATTATCTCTTTCATTTTTGGAGTCATAATCTCTGATTTCACACCATGTTGTTTGATGGTGTGTTCTGTAATATTTCTTATAACTTCTTCTTCTGTCCCGGCTTTGATAACATGATTACAATCAAATCCTACATCTTTACACGATAATGTTAGCATGTGTGTTATTTGTTAATAGGTTGTGTATAAGAACACACACAGTCGAAAACTCGTAGGTTTGCTACAACTAGGTGAACTAGATATCTGTTGATGACCCTTATTAATGAGCAATATAGATACTGTCTGTGTACGACAACTATCTTTACTATAAACATATGGATCAGACATTATGAAGAATTGTTTTCACATGGTCGCGGTTGTATTCAAACCAAATTTAACTTGATCATTAGACCCATAAAATATATGAGTAAATAAGCATTGATTGAAATTATCATTAATAATTTCTTCTTTTTGATTCTAAATATTATATCTGGCTGATTTCTAATAATTAAGAGATTATAATGTCATAATTTTTTTAGTCTTCTTAACAGAATTGTTATATAGTGAACTAGAAATGACATAAATTTCATCTCAGTAGACAATTGAAAGGGCTTATTCTACTCAAGGAACTCCAACTATAAGCAAAGTTCAAATTTGCTAGGAGTGATTATGCATAATATAACTATTATCATGTATATTGCTAAAAATATTTAGATTATTACTAATTATATACTCTCGTAACATATTCCTTTCTTCTTTATTTATTTGGATGACAAAAGAAATATCATGTGTTAAAAATAATTTCTAAATATAATTATAGATCACTTCTTGGAAAAGATAGACAACAATTACTATCCTGCCATGACCTTTCAGGACAAAGATTTCCGATCTTGAAGTTCTGTAATCCAAATTGCAGCAACTGCAGTTACTTTATAGTTACTGCAGTCAAATTTTCTAAATTAAAAGAATAGAATCACGGATGAAATTATGTTTGCTGTAAATGGTAATTAACAGAATTGGAGATGATGACTATTGTACTATCAATGACAAATACTTCTAGATTTTTTGTCATTTCTAGAGAGATATATATACATCTGATCTAATATCAGAACATTCTCGTAAAGATTAATGACGATGACTGCATGACCTATGCTTTTAATCGAATATATCAGAACATTCTCGTAAAGATTAATGACGATGACTGCATGACCTATGCTTTTAATCGAATATATTGATAGCTCGATTCCCCTGAAATACACTGCTTCTATTATAGGAAGACATAGAGCTTCTATTTCACCAGATGTTAGACCTAACACTTTCCACGTGTCTTTTCCACTTGTTTAACGGATTTTCCACTTGTTTTTCCACTCGATTACTTCTCTGGTTGAAAGGCAAGCAGTTATCTATAGATAAATGAAAGGTTTATATAGAGAAATATACTAGAATAATAAGTAAGAAAAAATATGCCTGTAGGACCAGAAATCCGTTTCAAGGTAACACCTCAGGACTATCGCTATTTAGAGGGCTTAGCCAAGTTTTATTATGATAACAAGGTTATTCCAACGCCTAGTGTCCATTCCCTAGGAAAATTTGCTATAATAAAAACAGCCAATGACTGGCAAATCGTGCAAACGACAGCTTTACAACGAAGAGCGAGAAGACAGAAGGTTATAAGGTCTCTTATTGGTGATGAAAATAATAAATCAGATTCAGCTTCACCGTAATCACAAATAGCATCAAGTATTTTCAAAATAAATGTGGACATTATGCGTCTGTGTTTAGAGGTATGGGGTAAAGATTACAACAAAATTAAAGAGACCTCTCTCTTAGCTGAAAAACTGGGTTATTATGGATTTTATTATGGCGAATCATTAACAGATATTGACCTTGATTGCTGGACTGTATTATCTGGCTTATCCTCCATCACCAATCGAATAAAATTAGGTCCCGTTATAACATATCTCTTTCCTCAGTATAGAAACATTGCACTTCTAGCCAAACAGGCATTAACATTTCAAGAAATATCTGATGGAAGATTGGAATTTAGAACTGGTGCTGGAGCAACACTTCAATATGCTACTCAATGGTGGCATCCATATGGCATAGAATATCCAAAAGAGAAAGAGAGAGTTTTAATCCTTGAAGAAGGTTTGCAGGTTCTTCAAATGCTATGGCATAAATCTGAAGTTCATTTTAATGGAAATTTTTTCAGATTAAATGGTGCCATATTACAAAACACAGGCAAGTATATCCCTGTAACCATTGCAGCAAAAAGAAAGAAAATGCTAAGCATAGCAGCCAGGTTTGCAGATATATGGGAGGCATCTTATCTGTCGCCAGAACAATTCCACAAATTAAACTCAGCTTTTGATAACATCTCTAAGAAATTTAATAGAAGTGTATTAAAGTCTATTGAGCTGGATGTAATTATTGCAGAATCTTCGGCTGATTTGAAATATAAAGAAAAACTATTTGCTATGGAAAGAGGGCCTAGTGTATACAATCAGATAGTAAGAAATGGATTAGTGGGGATCCCAGAAATAATAGCGGAGAGAGTTAAGGAATATATCGATGCTGGTATAGGACAGTTTTTCCTTGCCTTTCAGGATCCTTTTGATCCCAAAGCTTTGGAGTTGTTCATGGATGCTGTAAAATAAAGGATGCGTAAACAAACTAATTAATCCTATATAATGAGTTCAAGATCAATAGTAGAGAGGTCTTGCCACCGTTAATATCAATAGGGACATCAGGATACACATATTCTTGGAATGAAGCTAAACCTACCCCATTTAAATGGTACATGACCCAGGGTTTTAACTCAGTTGAAATTAACGCTAGTTTCTATCGTTTTCCTGCCCAAAGTTGGGTAAAGATTTGGCTAACAGCCCCTGAAGACTTCTCTTTTTCCATTAAGGTACATCGCTCAATTACCCATTATACCAAACTAAAGAATAGATCACTAGAACTATGGAATCGATTCAGGCAACCTCTTGAATCTCTTGAAAAGAAGATCGATTTCTGGCTCTTTCAGATGCCATCTAACTATAAATATAAGCAGGAAAATCTAGATGCAATAACAGCATTCTTTAAAAAAACTGACTTGCGAAACAAGGCTGTTATAGAATTTAGAGACTCGTCGTGGTGGAAAGCTGCAAAGGAAATTGCAAATATAGGAATAGTTTTTTGTTCCGTTAACGCGCCATGTCTTCCCCATAGGTTAATGTCTACAAACGGTGTAGTATATCTTAGACTTCATGGTTCTAACGAATGGTATAATTACATATACTCAGAAAAAGAGCTTGATAACATCCTATCAAGGATTAAAAAACTGAAGGCAGATAAGAAGATGATATATCTTAATAATGATCATGGAATGCTGGAGAATGGACGATACTTATTAGAGCATGTGTAAAACCTCACCTGTTTTGAGCGCGATTTGTGTTTTCTCCTAGTCCTGTCTTAGCACCCAGGTATGTCTTGGCATGTTCTAATGCGTTTCTTTCATTTTCTGATAATGGAGCGCTAGAGCTCATCTCTTTAAATTGCAGTGCATTAACTACAGCTTTCCCACCCCAATGGTTATTAAAATACACACGAAGAACCTTGGTTTCCTTTCTTATTTGTGAGACTTTTTCAACCCATGGTTTTAGTTCTTCTTCTGTATACAAATAATTATACCAATAATGTCCTTTTGTATTTCTTCCATGAAGTCTTACAAATGAATGATCTGCTGTAATAACGATATCAGACAGAAAATGAAGATTCTCTTTTGGCGGTGAATCTGTAATTACTGCTGCAATATTGTATTGCTTTAGCATTTCCCAAGGTCCTTCCGTTTTCCATGATGGATGCCTGAATTCAACAGCATAATCATAATTACCACTATTTGGCAATCGTGCAAGAAATACTTCTATATTTTTGAAATCATTAACTGTAAAACTCGGAGGAAGCTGGATCAATATGGCACCTAATTTGTTTGATGTCTTTAACGGAGATATTTTGTCAAGGAATTCTTCAAAATCTGTCATAGCTCCTCTTCTTATATCTAATCTTTTTTCATGTGTAATTGTTTCCGGTACTTTGACTGAAAATTGAAAATTTTCTGGAGTCGCTCTAACCATTCCAATAAAGGTACCTTTTGTCATATTAGAATAAAATTTGTTATAGAAGGTAGAGTCCATCTCTACCGTATTGAAGAATTGTGAGTAATATCGTAATCTTTTAGTATTCACATTAGGATAGAATACTTCTGTCCATCCTCCTTTGTCGGGAGTATCGGCATAACTCCATCCAGAACAGCCTATTAGAAATTCTCCTTCTAATGACATTTTAATAATTAATATTTTCTTAATCTCTTATATTACTATGATTGTATTGCTATCGTTGATTAATCTCTCCGCTGATTGAAAATTAAATTCATAAACAATATTCCTGCTGAAAAGGACTCTTTTTTAAATGAGTTAGCATAGATGCAAGATACTAGAAAAAAGTAATTTTTATTCTATAGTTGGGTTGTCTGTATATATGTTAGATCGATATGTTAGTTTTTCCCATTCCATCTCTTTATCTTTATTGCAATTAAAGATCATATACATAATCACATTCCCATATGATAACTAGAGATAAACATCTTCAAGCTTATCAATGGTCCTGCCAATAAAAATAAAGCTGATAATAAACAACAAAAATGAATCAAACTTGTAAAAGATGATCTTATCAAAAAAGATATTGGGAAAATACTAAATAGCACAAACTCTTGGCTAGAGGAGGCTATAGGATGCAGCAAAGATGAATTGTAAAATCGTATGGAGCAATAGTACAGGAAGGTTGTGAAGATACATTTTGTTCCTGCTGGCTCTGCATTAATTGTAGGACAGTATTATGCGAAGCCATAATAAACACATAGTTGATCCAAGGATGGCTCAATAAATATAAGAAAATAGAATTAGTTAAAATAGTTTAAAGTATATTTGCACATGACACGATAAGCGAGAGTATGTCAATGACAGTAATAAACTCGTATTTTTAATTTGCTGAGGATAGGTGCTCAAGATATTAATAAACCAATCAAAAAGACTTTTCTGTTACATAATATATATGGTATTACTACATTATGTTATTAATTCGGTTTGATCAATTTTACATTTTGAGTTATCTTTCATATTATTAATTGCCGCCATACATTTTGATCACTCAACAGGTTTTATTAATACTGCTGTGACAGGTACAGTAGAAGGAGTAATTGTATGTGAATATGAAACACGTTTGTAATATTTTTATATGTCTCTCTGGAGGTAAATTTGTTTATAGCGTGTGACTAGTCACGGTCGAAGTTACATACCAAAAGTATTTTGAACCATAGAGAGACTTATTATTATCATCGTAAATCATGTATAAACATGTAAAAGTCATGTGTTTCGAAAATGATTTATCATGCTAACTGCTGCTGTCAATAAATCATTTCCTTTATGTTATTATCATATTATCTTTATCTCTATAACCTATTTTCAGTCTATGCCTTATACCCTATCAGCAAAGCCATCTCGAGCCATTTCCAGTAACAATCTACATCTACAAATCCTATATCTTTAAGCCAACCTAGCTGTGTTTCCATAGGCAGTAGTCTATTAGCTCTATCTTCTTTCTGTGGAGTATAACCAATAGCATGTAGAAAGCGAACATGAAGTTCTACAGAGGGTGATGCTACATGTTCAAGATTACAGAAGACTCCTGTTGGATTAAGTATATCATAAATTTCCTCATAAAGTGCACGCTTACGTTCATGTTTTAAGTGATGAATGGCAAAACTTGATACTATAGCATCAAAATAGTCTAGATCTGGTAATGGTAAGCTAAGATCGTGTTCTATAACCTTTATCTTTGAATCATTAGCAAAGTGATCTCTTGCAGCTTTTAGCATGGTTGGAGATACATCTAAGGCTACTGCTTCTTTTATATCTGGTCTAGCTATCTTTATCAATCTAATTAGTCGTCCATCTCCTGTACCAAGATCTAGTATTCGATTTGCGTCTTTAGGAATATGATCAATTAAAACAGCTTCGCCTTCTGTACGATGTGGAAGATTATCAGCTACATTCAGATATGCCAAAGCATTCTGGGCATTAGACCATTCCTTTGCAGATTTGCTCATTGTTATTATAGACAAATAACAATAACTTAATTTGTTGTTCAAATACTTTTCTTACTTTAATATGCTTGTTCCTTCTTCTATCCTTTATACTTCCTTATTCGTGTACTTAGCCTGCTATTACTACAATATCGGGTAATGGATATTGCAAAAGAAACTGTATTGTTTTATTACAATACTCAGCAATGTCTTCTTTCCTATTATAGTAAATTTCTGACGTATCACCTTGATTAGATAGATTTGGAAATGCAGCTAATGCGGCAACAATAATGTAGTAGTGGACAAAGAAAAATAATCCACAGTGGTAATAGCTATAGAAGTTGATTCACCGTTCGGTGGAATCCATGACGATATCGGTGCTAAAAGTAAGTTCCTATTATAGGAACAACAGTCTAAGCTTTAAAGGTTTTCTAAAGTTTCCAGAAATGTAAGAGGGATATAAATTGC
>DATFPS010000241.1:0-6401 GCA_035264705.1 Nitrososphaeraceae archaeon
TCTGTTAAATTCTAAAATGCCTGTCTTAGAAGTATCAATCCAGTGAAATTGCGTAAGTTCAATATTAACTGCGCCAGGAATGTGGCCTTTAGCATAATCTGAAAATGGCCTAGCATCCACTATAAGTAAATTGCTTCTGTCAAGTAATCGGTTTACTTCAGTAGTATTTAAGACAAGATTCAATTGTTAATATTTTGTCATATGATACTATGTGAATGTTTACATGGTAGTAGTGTTTTCCCAACAATAGAGTGAATAGCAGATAAGAATGACTATTATTAGGACCTTATTATTTTCCTTTTGACGAGAAACAAATACACGCATATATCATCTATATTGTATGGCAATTCCAAATTTTTCTTCATTCTTTAGTATCATCGTATCTGAGAAATCTTCTTCAGAAATCAAGAAAATTGTCTTCGAAATTGTATTATATTATATTTATTGAGATCATATTAGGAGGACTTCATCTTTCCATATATCCACAATCCTACTCCAATGATAATTGCTACGATAATTAGGCCAATAAAAATTGGTGCTAATATTTCAATAAGAAAAATTATGACTGCAATTATAACAATCAACGCTATTATTCCAACTATTATTGCTCCAATATTTGCTGCAACCAAATTTTCTTCTAATAGATATAAGATGGAATTGTTTTAAGCAGTTTCATAGAAATTCATCTAACATTTGTGAGAGAATAGTTTGAATATATTGAATATATTGTTGCTCTTCTTCTGTTGTTTAGCAATCATATAATTTAAGTTAATTTTGCATCATGAATTTATTTTTCAGTATTTCATCTTATCTATATAAAACGAAAATCCTCTTTTACTGTTATCAGCACTATATGGGTATTTGTTCTTTCAATAGACGGTGACAATAGATCTTTTTTTACGAAATTACTAAGATCCTTTCGATTTTTAAATTTTGCAATTATTAACATATCAGTTAAGCCAGTAATGTCATATACTGCACAGACATTTGGAAATTTAGATACATGCTTTTCTACGTCTGCTATTCTGCCTTTAACAGCTGTCACTTCAATGACTGCAGTCAGATCGTAGCCTACTTTTTCATGATCTAGTATTGCTGAATAAAACTTGATAATGTTGTCTTTCTCTAACTTTTCTACTCTGCTCAATACTGTAGGAGGAGAGACATTTATTTCTTCAGCTATCGTTCGATATGATAACCTGGCATGGAAAAGCAACTTTTTAATTATCTTAACATCTGTTTCATCCAAAGCCATTCTATCTTTTATTGTCTAACATATTAAAAGCATTGGCTAAATATATTTATCATATATTAAGAAAAGGAATGTTAATCTTTTTATGTTACAAGTTATATATATATTAATAAATGTCGTTTGGAGATAAACCTAGATTAGAATTTGATCATACTATAAAAAGTAATAATGATAATAATAACAATAATGATGAAACAAAATGGCAAGATATTGAATTCATTCAAGTAAGATACACTGATGTCCCAGGAAAATTTCTTGCCAAGTATTACCTTTTAAAGGACAACGAGCACTTCTATGACGTTTGTAGAAATGGCATTGGGCTTGATGGATCATCTGTAAAGGGTTTTGCAAGTATAGATGAATCTGATTTATTACTGCTACCTGATAGACTGACTGCAACGTTAACTCCAATATCGAGTTACAAGACAGTTACAGTGATTGCAGATGTTCATCGAGGTTTTGGACAAGGTAGACTGACCAAAGATCCTAGATACATATCCCAGCATATGGAGGAATATCTCGCAGAGAATAATCTCTTCTGTCAAGTCGGAGCTGAAGTTGAATGCTTTGTCTTTGATGACATAGTATTTAATAACAATAATACTGACAAAGACAATGAACTTGAAATAATATCAACAGAGCAATATGGAACTGGTAAGTATCCGATCCGTGCGAAAGGAGGATACGACGCGCCTCCGTTTCAAGACTCTCTTCTGGAATTTAGATTTAAGGTTGCAGATATATTAAAAAAATATCATTCCATTATTGCCACAAATTTAAATCACGAAGTAGCAAGCAATGGCCAGATAGAAATTAACTTTATGCATAATACGCTAACAAAAACTGCAGACAACGTTCAGATATACAAAGATGTGGTAAGAAATGTAGCAAAACAGTATAATAAGATAGCGAATTTTATGCCTAAGCCAATCTTTGATAAAAAGAATCCAAATAGTGGTGATAATGGTTCAGGCATGCATGTTAGTGTCAGTTTATGGAGCAAGTCATCAGGTAGTAAAAACATTTTCTATGACGAAGATGACGATTATGCAGAACTTAGCCAGGAAGGAAGATACTATATAGGAGGGATGTTAGACCATGCATCATCCTTAGCGGCAATTGTAGCACCGACAGTAAATTCTTATCATCGAATGGTTCCAGGCTTTGAGGCTCCTGTGTACATAGCTTGGTCAAGAGGAAATAGGTCTGCTGTTATACGTGTACCTGTTAACGAAAAGAATAATGCCAAATCAAAACGTATTGAATTTAGAGCTCCGGATCCTTCTGCCAATTCTTATCTGGCATTTTCAGCAATAGTAGCTGCAGGACTTGATGGTATCAAGAAAAAAATAGATCCTGGTGATCCTACTAGCGAGAATATTTATAAAATGTCCGCTTCTAGGAGGAATAGCTTGGGAATAAAGTCTCTTCCTGGCAGCTTGGAAGAATCACTTGAAGCATTGAAAAATGATTCAGACTATCTTAAAATATGCTTTAATAATGAACTTTTAGACACTTATATGGCTATCAAACAAGAGGAGATGATCGAGGCAGGAGAGAGAACAAAAATGAGCCAGTTTATACTTTATTATGATGTATAAGAAGATGTGATATAAATATAATAATAAAGAAAAATAAAATCAAAGGAACGAATATCCTACAAATAGGGACATAACTCTTACAGAGAAGGACAATAGCAATAATAATAATAACAGCATCCTATGGTAGTCATATATTGCCATTGATTGTAGGGTGTTTATTTTGTCGTATGTAATGTGAAAATAAATAATATAATATAATTTATTGTTAAAGTGGCTTTTTCTAAACACTGGATTGCTTTCTTTCTCGCTTGCTTGCTTGGTGTTTTATCATCTCTGTAGGTGAGGAACCTATGGCAAATACGTATCTTATTCCCTGAGCTTTTAATTCATCACTTAGCATTGCATTCATTCTTTCCACATCTTTCCTAATCTTTTCTTCAGCGTACTTGTTAGTTCTTGCGACGACATATTGAAAGTCGTCACCAGTATAACGGTGTATCTCATAAACATTAACCATATTATTTATAATCATCCTTAGATTTGCAATAATTTCCTGAACACCAAAGTAAACCTTTTGGTTAACAAAAATGTTCAATTGAATAAAGAGATCTCGTTTCTTTTCAAAAAGATATCAGAGAGAAAAAGAAGAGTAATTCAGAAATAGGAAAAAAGACAAAATTGAAAAGAATATTCTCTCTACTTCCTATACAAGATAAAGACGACTTCGATGATAGTGATGGATTATTAATAATAATATCTTGCTACCTTTATTAAAGGCCCATATCGGTTCAACCATTCCCTATATTTTTTGTATTCAGGATATGCGGAGGCTACGAGACTCCAGAACCTCTTTGAGTGATTGAGTTCTATCAAATGAATTAATTCATGAGTAAGTACATAATCTATTACCTTTATTGGAATAGCAGCTAAAAGTAAATTAAAATTTAAATTTCTCTTTTTAGAACAGCTACCCCACCTAGATGTATGACTTTTGATTGAAACTTTGTTATATTGTAAATCAAGTTTTCTACTGATTACAGGAAGACGCTCGGCTACTATCTGAGCGGTTTGTCTTCGATACCATTCTTTGATATCGTATTTATATTTGCGTCTATCAGTTACATGAAAAGTAATTATCTTCAAATTATCTGAGATTATAGTAGATGACGATGTATCCTTGACTATTTGAAGACGATATATTGCACCAAGAAAAGAAATTGTGTTTATCGCAAGATTTTCTTCGCCATATCCTTCTCGTAATTTTTTATAATATTCAGATGTCTTGAGAATCCATTTCTTCTTGCTCTCGATAAAATTATGAATCTTTTCGATATTGTAGTTTAATGGAACTACGACATATACTCCATAAACATCTGCTTTTAGCCAGAGATTTTTTACTCTTTTACTCTTCTTTATTTTTATCTCTAAAATCTTGCCATTAGAAAGAGAAATCGGAATAGACATATACATACGTATAATGACATAACTCCATTTCTATGCTTGTTAAAAAATCTTTTGTAACTCAGTTATAATTACTATATCATCTAATTGTTATTTTTACTTACTATGGCCAATTATAATAATTAATAATAAAGCATAGGAGTAGAGTGACAGTTAACTTGTCTGACACAATAGATTCTAACAGGCTACTTAATAACAGAACTGATTAATGTTTTTTGATTCCTTTAAGAGTTGATCTGCAATAGAAGATATGTATTTATCACCGGTATCAGGTAGACTTCAATATCAGAAGAAAATAAGTTATACTAACTGAAAGTCGCTGATCTTTACGGACCGTTGGTAATAGCCATCACATAGAAATTCACAGATCCTTCCATGTTAATTTTAAAAATTGCAAATGTTGCATTCTGTACTTTCCGCATGAAATCTATGAACTCATTCTCAGACAGAAGTATATGGCTATTTTTTATTGCTCGAACAGACCAGTGGTTGTTGTTATTATTATTATCATTTGTGAGTGTTAGATCAATATAATTTTTACCAAAATTATTTTCTATTTCTGCTTGATTTGAAAGTTTTACTGCGACAAGATAATTTCTATTCTTGGTCCAGTTATTTACCACTAGATTTCTAATGTCTAAAGGCAATTTCTTTTCCCTTTCTTTAAGGCGAAAGCTCTTATCAGTATCGTTATACAGACGAGACTCTGCTAACTTGTTAGGCTCGCATACATGCTTCATTTGGCCTATTCCTTTTCCATCATAGGCTAGCAAATGCATCTCCTCTATATTAGTCTCAAGGCAATCCTTACAGACACAGCCTCTATATCCAATAATATCATTAGAATCAATTGGAGAAGGCTGAGGCTGGCTGCTACTACTACTACTCATGCCACTAGTATAGCCATGTAGATTTTGGTGCCAGGATGGTCTTTGAAGAAAAGTCTGATTTACCTTTTTTTTAGCTAGTTCTCTAATTGCCTCTTCCATGAATATATCAAGAGAATTTGTTTTTTTGGAATGATAGATAGGCGGAGATGTTGGTTGATACATATCTGTCTGCCTACCTGCAAGGTAATCCGTAAAAGAAACAAAGCCTCCCACCGAGTTATGACAAATTTTCATATGACGCTGAATGTTCCATTTTCTGCTTGAGAGCTGTCCACAATTAACGCAAACCCAATTAGGAAATCTCATGATGACATTCCCCTCCTTTTCGCATACCTTTGGCCTTTGAAGTTCTGTGAGTGACTCAGAGTATATAATAAATATTGTATAATATTTTATAGTATCTATATTATATATAAATCTATTTAATGTTCTTCTATTAGATATAAGTTTTCATTAGTAGCGGCTTAGCCTAAGATACACAAAAAGGGATCAATATTTACACCACACAACAAATACTAGAATCTATTGATCATAAATAGCAAGAGGGCTCCGTTAACTTAACCATCTTCAGTTAAGAATCTCATGAGTTTAATTCTGTCCGTTTACATGTGCAGATATTGAATAAAACTTTCCAATATGGCCATGCTCCCTTTACAGACTGGTCTTTTCTATATGAAAAATGATCATCAAAACATCCTATATGCTATTTTTATCTATCTATGAATCTCTCCATTAGATTCTTCAGTTCAGTATCATATAGAATATGTTGATGCCTTAACCATTTACAAACATAACTTTAGTATTAATGTGCATCATCAGTATAGACTAATCTCTTTCCATATTTACCCCCAAAGCTGCTTGAAAAAAGGACTAGTAATCATTGATCCTTGTTTGTCGTTTTATTTCTATTTTTAATAAAATTTCTGCCATTTCTTGATATAAATCTGCCAAAAAGTGTATGCTTTGATTTTAAAAAGATAACCGTGATATATGCACCTATTACAAATAAAGGCAAAATTGACATCCATCGTAAAATTTCACCGTATGTAAACATAACATAGTTCATCTTTATCAAGTTCTGATATTGTTCATTAACTAGTATATGGACATGGTAATCACCATCAAGGTTTGTAAATACATCCATAACTGTACCATTTGCTATCCTGTAAGGATTTTGCTTGTCTAAAACATTAAACCTTTCTGGAGTGTGTACTCCATTAAATAGCGACCCATTGTACGGTATAATTCCATATCCAA
>DATFPS010000242.1:0-4070 GCA_035264705.1 Nitrososphaeraceae archaeon
TATTAGAATGTCTTGACTATATAATTAAGTTTTAGGGAATTTAGTTCATATGTCTCCGCCATCCTTTCCACAAAAGACCTTTATTGTGATCAAGTAGTAATCTCGTTTGTCTTTATGTTTTTCATATTGTTCTTCTAAGCCCTAGTGAGTTTATCTTTTGATAAGTTCTGGCGTTTTGTGCCATTTTTCGTTTGTAACTGAACTATACTGCCATTTTATCAGTAGCATAATATAACAGAAGTAAGTCATTAGTATAATCTTGAACTTCTGCAGTATTTTGACACATATTCCTTAAATCCTAATCTGAATTGAGAAACTTCAAATCAATATTGATATAAGTTATAAATTATATGTTGAGAAGATATAGATATGTCAAACGATGAACCTTACAGATGCACTGTGTGTGGTAATATGATTTTTAACTCTAGAGAAGAACTGGATAAGCATAATAGAGAGAAGCATGAGACAACAACTCTCTAAGTAAAAATATCTAAAATTGTATTTATGTATACACTTGACAAACAGTGGATTATTATCTGTTAACATCTCAACAATTTAGAGATCTCTCGTTGAAAACCATTTCAAGGATGTGGATGTAGTGTTTGTACTTATATTGGTAGCCGCGACACATATATTATTCTGTCTATAGTTTCGCTTATATAGCGCTATTAAGTAGCAATTGTGTTTCTTAGCGGCTGGTTTCTACCATTGGTTTCCAAGTAGATCTGTTCGATCCCAGCATTTAACACAAAGACCTTGTCTTCTGTTAGGGATGCATTCGTTAATAGCTAGTGAAACAAATCATGAGATCATTTTTGATTTAAAATATTATATATATAATCAGCATTTTCTATCACCTGCAGTTTACTCCTTCGCTTGCAAATCCTTATCTACTAATTCTTGTATCATTTACAGAAGAAGCAACTAGTAAGGGCGGACAAAAGAATAGATATTCTAGTTGTTAGTTGAAACAATAGCTATCATAAATTTAAGCTCATTATTGAAATAACAAAATTTTTGGAGACCATTTTTATATTAACTAGTAGCTTGACATATTTATGTTGTCAACCTTATTTACTCCCTCCCTTCCCCCTAAGTATTGCTTTTTCTATATACTGGTTATGTTATGTTATGAAAGTGCATGGAATGAATAGAAAAAGAAATAAAGAATTTTTCAACCCTATATTGTCGAACCTTTCAGGACATATAGCTGGATGCTATAAAGATATTGAATTATACGAAAATGAACCGATAATAATTTTGAAGAGTTCAACAGGAAGGATAAGAAGAAACATTGCCTTCAACAGCAGCAAATGCCAGAAATAATAAGCAACAACAATATCAAAGATAAGAAGAACAGCGAAAATCTTCTGAACATAGTGACTGATGAATGCAGATCCTTAATACCTAGAATTTGTCAAGGAATCAATAGGTAGAAAATTGTTAATTGGTAATGGTGACACAGTCTATGTATACTAGAGCAGCTATTTCAAATCTAAAATTTCCCCTTGAACTTAAGAAAGATCAATTGGATATCGTTGATGCATGGCTTTCAAATGGTTTCAGGGGATCTATTATTTATAGTATAGATACTAGGAAAACAGAAATCGCCTTTGAATGTGCAAAGCAGGCTGCTAATACTAAAGCAAAATCCTTCTCCTCTTATTTCAATATTCTATATCTAGTCCCTCGCATTGCATTAATTAATTACAGCTTAGAAAGACTTCTAAATTATGGTATACCAGAAGAACACATAGGAGTTTACTTTGGTGAACGCAAACAGATACGAGAGATAACAATAAGCACATACAATAGCATATTCGATAATCTTGATCTTGTACGTACATCTGACATGGTAATATTTGATGAGATGCACTTAATAAGCAATACCGCAAAAACATTTAGCAAAATATTTGATGTGGTTGTAGAGGATCATAGCAAAGCTATCTTGGGACTAACTGCTGTTATAGACGAAAAGGATTCCATATACAATACTATCATGACTATATTGCCGCCAGTGAAAAAATATACGATAACAGATGCTGTAGATGAAGACAGACTATCCAGACCCATAATTATTCCATTAAAAGTAAAGCTAAATGATAAAGAACAAAAATTATACGATTGCTGCTCTGCCAAAATCAAGAATATTTCCCATCGTTTTAAGAAATATGATGCCAAATCAATGTCTTTACTATTGACAAGAGGCGGACATATAGAAGGATTGGTTAAGGCATGGTTTGTAAACGTTAGAAAAAGAGAGGCAGTATTAAGTTGTTCAGCAAATAAGCTATCAGCAGCAGTGGATTTGATAAGAAAGAAACATCCAAATGAGAGAGTTATGATATTTAGTGATACACTTAATTCGATTAATAAACTGAAGAGTAGGTTTGAATCACAAGGAATAAAGGCAATGGTAATAGATAGCAACATGAATTTCACCGAGAGACAAGCGATCCTATCTAGATGGGGTAGAGACTTTTATCCTCTGCTCTCAATTTATACATCAGAAATAGGCTACGACGTTCCGCATGTTGGAATAGAGATAATCTTAGCAACTACTTCAAACATGAATCACGCAACGCAGCTAATAGGTAGAGTATTAAGAAGATATGATGGAAAAGATACGGCATTAGTATATTTAGTTTATGTATCGGACACGAACGATGATAATATCTTAGCGGTAGTAGAGCAAGTAGGAAGGATTACTGGAAGAAAAGAAAAAGCACTATCAGTTGCTGCAGTTGCAAATGGTCCTAAGGGATGTATATATAAAACAGATAGTCCTACGTAACACATTACTTTGAAAGATATATCAGGATTAATTGATTTTATATGCATTCTTATTATTCCTAGTAAATTGATTTAATAGTAACCGCTTCTAATGAGTAAAATTAACATATTCACAATTTCATCTGTACTACCGAAAAAATTGTGAAAGTCTTAATAACAAACTCTGCAGCAATAATAGTTTAAAAATGAATGAAAGTATTTATACATATGAAATCAGACAGATGTTGGTTTCAAAGGATATTTCAGATAGTGCTCTAACGAATATATTGTTGTAGGTATAATAAAAAAGAAGGAGAGATATATTCTTCAGCTTGCTGGATATTTACTTAATAACAATCTATATTATTATGGTAGGACCTTCTATTTTATTAGCAAAGGAAACAAAAACAAGACTTTCAAACCTGAAAAGCGGATATAAAGCACTCATATTTTTACCATTAACGGTAAGCGTATTGATTATCTATGTCATTTTTGCAACGGAGTTCTTGTCTAACATTCCAATATTAAATTTGTCATGGCTTGGATATAATATTGTCATTGGGCCATTTGCCGATCAAGGAGTATTTGGTATTTTGCCATTTATACCCTTGCTTATATATATGCTAATCCATGTCAATTACTTTGAAGAATTTTATTTTAGGAAGAATGTAAAGCGGGTAGTTGTTTGGGCACTATTGCATATTGTTATGGGCGTCGCTGTCTATGTTGTCATTGTATTGCTTCCTCTTGGTTTTTTCTATCGATATATCTTGAACAAATATAGCATAAATCATGCATACACCCTACATTTTGCTACAAATTTAGTTCTTATTGGAATTTCAGTTAGTTCATATTTTCTTTTATAAGAAATAGGTTGAAATAGCATTACAAAGACAATGGCCTAAGGTATCTTTGCTACTCAAGACAATGGTGCAACAAATTATTATTTTGTGTACCCATTATACAATTATCAAAAAAATTAAATAGGAATATTTGAGAATCTTATCTTATATTCTACTCCTTTTTTTCTTGAATGTCTAATGCGTTCCCAAAGCTTCTATAGAATCTATAGCAGTAACACTCTGGCCTTGAAGCTATCCTTTTCAACCTTGTAAACCTTCTTTTTATGCGTATTATTATTTTTCCTAATTATCTAACTTGCACTAGGTAGGTACGAACATAAGACATAGGTATATGTTATATTCGTTTTACTTGGATAAGTTTTGATCGATGCCAAGGTTTAGTTCTGACTTTTTGGTTACACTCTGGACATCGCAGGATTTGTTTAGAAAGTTTCA
>DATFPS010000243.1:0-2776 GCA_035264705.1 Nitrososphaeraceae archaeon
GATATCAGATTTTCATCTTTTGGTGAAGGAGCGCGTTACATTTCGATGCAAGGATATGAGTGTATGACCGTTCCTCCTGTTGAATTTGCCTGGAGTATAGAGGGAGGATTTTCAGTCAAATATAGTATTTCGAACATTCCACTATGGTTTACTAATTTTCCAAGACAAATCAAAGATGAAATTAATAATATAATAAAATATGATCCTAACATTGTAGTTTCAGATACAAGGTTATCTTCTCTTGTTGCTTCAAAAATTCTGAATATCCCATCTGTAGTAATTCTGAATCAAGTAAAACTTTTACTTTCGCCTAGACTTCGAGAATTTAAAATATGCAGAGCCTGGGAAAAAATGAATGGAGAATTCCTTGGCCTTATATGGAGGATAGCAGACAGAATTCTGGTACCAGACCTACCTCCACCTTATACCATAGCAGAACAGAACATCTGGGAAATTAGTTCAGTAATGAAAAAATTAGAATACGTAGGCTTTACAGCTCCAAAATCATATATTACCGAAGCACAACTCAGAGAAGCAGCTGCGCATTTAGGCATAGATAGATCAAAACCTATTGTGTTTATTCATATTAGTGGACCATTGAAGACACGGATTCCTATAATCCGAACTTCCATAGAAGCATGTAAATCGCTTCGTCCAGAGATACAATACGTGATCTCTGAAGGAAGACCGGGTGGCGATATACAACCTAAAAAAATTACAAGATTAGGATGGTATTATGAATGGTGTCCTATTCGTGATGAAATCTTTGCAATGAGCGATGTACTCGTATTACGAGGAGGACACACGACTATCTCGCAGGCTATACAATTTGGCAAACCCTTGATAACAATACCTATAGAAAATCATAGTGAGCAGTTGGGTAATTCAAATAAAATTGCCAAAATTGGCATAGGTATTAGGCTAGAACCAAATAAGATAAAAGCAAACCAGATTACATGTGCAATTCATCAACTACTTGATGATAATAGATTTCAACAAAAGGCTGAAGAATTGATGAGATTAACTGAAAGACTAGATGGCATCAATAATATCGTGAAGATAGTTAGGTCCTACTTTTAATGAAATAGTCTTCATATTTTTCATCGCTTTTTTAGATAGGATATCTACTTTTCTTAAATGTTTTCTATATTCTTTCTTTTCAAATAATGTACTCATGCTCAAGTTATCGATAGAAAGTAATTTTTCTTCCAAGTCGAAGATTTTTGCAATCTGTTGTATTTCATCTGTCAAAAGCATTAAAGGCATCCAAGGTGTCTTTCTTGCAAGTATGATTTTTTTCATTGTCCATTCTACAAACCATGCAGGATAAATCGTTGCACTTAATGGTAACACAACTCCTTTTCCAGGCAACTGAAGTAAGATTTTAGCAGAAATACTTTCTTTTAGCATGACTTTTAGACCTTCATCTAATCCATCAGAAAGATCAATTTGTGCTATTCTAAGATTATGTCTCTTGAGACTGATTCTATCAGCTATATGTCCAAATAGCTTCACATTCTGAATAAGCTCCTCAGAACTTGCATATAATATTAGAAGCTCGGGCACAAAACCGGATTTTATAGCCATTAAAGAAGATATTGCAGAGAGAGCATTATGTATACTGCATGACACTTTAACATTTTGATATCCAAATGGCATGCCACCAAGCGCCTTATCTATTTGAATGCAGATGTATCCATAATCTTTGCCAATATAAGAAAGTATTATCTTATCAGCTTCCTGTTCATTTTTTGCAGGACGTGCGCCTGTTGATGCTAACTGTTCTATAAGATCACCAGAAGAAACAAAAGCTATGTCTCTTCCTACATAATTTACCTTTGCCTTACTACTTATCTGAACTTTGATAAAAAATTTTTCCTTCGGCAGCATGATCTGTTTTCCTGTTGCTATAATGGCTGAAACAACTTGAGAAAAAGTATTTGGGACTTGTTTAGCGATAGCAACTCTGTCTATTCCAAATAATTCTTTTGTACTACATGCAGCCTCAACTATGTCATTAACCTTAAAGACAAAGCATGATTCTTCGAAGAGGGTTTTTGTAACCGTCATATGTTCTAATTCAAGCTTTTTTATTATACTTGACATTAACATATTTTTGCAGTTAGCTGAAAAAGCTGACGGAAAGACTAACAGTACATCATTCAAATGATTTTTATTCCAATTTCGGATAATTATATCTGATGGTTTTTAAAAAGAATTAATAGATTTTTTCTCTATATATATATGTATTATTATCTACTTTTAAAACTGTCTTATAGTATCTTCAATATTTTTCTTATCTGCTGCGTTTGGAAGCTGCTCAATATATTTTAATAGATCTTCTTTAGCGCCCGAATTGTTGTTGAGTTGTAATCTTGCTATTGCACGATTTTTGTATATTGGAGCAAATCTATAAGCATTGATATCGATTGCTTTTGTATAGTAAGTGTCTGCAAGGGAATACTGCTTCTTCTTTAGATAATAGTTACCCAGACCCCTATATGCAAGGTAATATCTTGGGTTAAGTTTAATTGTTTTTTGATAACAGCTAAGTGCGTCATCTAAATTGAGTTCATTATAGATACCGCCAAGCATGCACCATGTTTGCGGGTTGTCGTCGTCTAATTTAACAGAATGAAGTAGCTTTTCAATAGCAAGATTTGTTTTATCTTGAATTCGTAATTTTTCTGCTTCAAAACATAGTCTGTTTGAATCTTTAAATTTGAGATTTTCATTTTTGAAAATATCTTCCATATCTTTAGGTATGAGTATCAAC
>DATFPS010000244.1:0-13819 GCA_035264705.1 Nitrososphaeraceae archaeon
ACACAATGGACAACTTGCGGCACAAATATTAGTATAATTTAGATAATAAGAAGTGACAAAGCTAACAGTATCACCTTTAAGGCGCTTACGAATCCTATCAGCTACAGATCCTAACAAAAATAGGTTCTCATCATTCATCAGCTCGACACCGTCTTCATATGATAATTCTTCGCCAGCAAGTGCTTTATATAAAGCAGGAGTTCCTCCTGAAATATGTGTTAACAAATTAAATGTTCTAACATTTAAGTTAATATAAAACATTTGATACTAACTGTGGGAAATGCTTGTAAAGAATAAATAGCATTGATGGTTCAAAAAATTACGGTAATATTGCAAAATACCTTTTCGATGCAAGATCTAATCAGTAAGTCTGATGTTGGGGACATTTTAAATTGTGTATTAAACGGTGAACGCCCCGGGTTCAAAGAATGTGTAAGACTAATCAAATCTGATGATGTATACGCAATAGGACTTGTTGGAAATATATTACGGCAGAGGCTGTATGGAAATACTGTTACGTTTGTAAATAATATTATACTAAACTATACAAATGTTTGTGTTACTTATTGTAAATTCTGCGCATTCTACCGTCCTCCTGGACATAGTGAAGCTTATACCGTTCCGCTAGAAGAAATCGTTCGACGTGTTTTGGTTTCGAGAGAGATGTTCGGTATTACCCAAGTACTGCTTCAGGGAGGACATAATCCTAACTTGAGGGTTGAGTATTATGAGGATGCTTTTAAAGCAATAAAGACAAAATCCCCCGATATTGGAATCCATGGACTTTCTGCATCAGAAATTGATATGATAGCAAGAGTTGAGAGAAGCAGTACAAAGGAAATTCTTGCCAGATTAAAAGAAGCAGGACTGGATTCTCTTCCTGGTGCGGGCGCTGAAATTCTTGATGATGACGTAAAAGCGGAGATCAGCCCTCTCAAGTTAAAGAGCCAAGAATGGCTTCAGATAATGAAAGAGGCTCACGAACTTGGTATAAAGTCTTCAGCTACAATGATGTATGGTACAGTTGAAACTGAGGAACAGAGAGCGCGGCATATTATAAAAGTTGCACAATTACAGGAAAAAACGAAGGGATTTATGGCATTTATTCCTTGGAGTTTTGAGCCAAACAAAACGCAGATACAATCTGACGGACTGGTAAGATATCCTTCAGGAGGCTTAGGTCTATTAAAAATGATTGCTGTTTCTAGAATAATGTATTACGGTTTAATAGATCATCTCCAATCATCATGGCTAACAAATGGAATAGGCATGGCTCAGTTAGCGTTAACTTATGGCGCAGATGATTTTGGTGGCACTCTTATCGGCGAAGAGGTAGTGAGTGCAACAGGTGCTAGGTCGACCGAACTTACTGCACATAAAATTATAGATTCAGTCAAGCAGATCGGTTTTAAAATTGCAGAAAGAAATAACTTCTATAAGATTATAAAATATTATTAAAATATTCAAAATAATTGAAGGATCTTTCTTCTGAGATGCCCTGTATAGTCCAAATAACCTTAAAAGATTTGATTTAGTATGAGTAATACAAAGATCATAAGGATTTCTATGTCAATGGATTGTCTATCATTTGTCAAATCAAATTAGAAATACGTTTAAATGTCTATTTATATAGTTTCTGCCGTATGCCAGTTGGAATTGATGACCTGGCTATCTATATCCCGAAACTTTATGTCGACTATAAAGATTTTGCCAAGGCAAGGGGAATTGACCCCCAAAAGTTAGAGTATGGTATCGGAATAAAAAAGATGGCTTTAGTTGATACTAATCAAGATCCAGCCTGTATGGCTGCTAATGCATGTTTAAAATTAATGCAAAGAAACAATTTGCATCCAGATGATATAGGGAGAATGTATATAGCTACCGAATCTGCTCTTGATGAATCCAAGGCAATGAATTCTTTTGTCATAGGAATGCTAGAACAGGTTTATGGAGAAAGTTCCTTCGAACACGCAGGTGGAATTGAATGTAAATTTGCATGTGTCAGTGGATCTTATGCACTATATGATAATGCAAATTGGATCAGAGCAGAGGAGAATAATGGCAAAGCTGCTATTGTTATAGTAAGCGATATTGCCAAATATGATATCGGCTCAGCTGGTGAATATACACAAGGAGCTGGTGCTGTTGCCATGCTGGTTAAGGATAATCCTAGATTATTATCTTTTGATCAAAAAGTTGCCTCTACAATCATCAAGAATGAATATGATTTTTACAGACCTTTTGGAAAAGAGACTCCTCTTGTTAACGGAAACTATTCTAATCTATTGTATTTGATTCAAGTAAAGAAAGCATTCGATAGCTATAAAGAAAAGGCTATTAAAACAGGATTGATTGAACTTACGGACGGTGAATCTATTACAGATCACATTGACTTTTTCAGTGTACATCTTCCTTATAGAAGAATGGGTGAAAAGGCATTAGCCTATTTATTAAGGCATGAATGGCGACATCTTCCACGTTGGAATCATGTTATAAAAGAGGTAGGTATGGAAGAGCCAAATCAACCAGATTCAAGGGGTACCATCGAATCAATTCTTGCCGACAAGGACTTTATGAAAGCTGATGAAAAATTTAGACGTGCATTTATGCAAACTTCTTTTTATAATGAGGTTTTTGAAAACAAAATGGCAAGCTCACTTGAAGCATCTGCTATTATAGGGAATCTATACACTGCTTCAATGTACATGGGATTTAGAAGTTTACTTGAATTTGAAGACAAAAAAGGGACAGACCTTGAAAGCAAGAGAGTAGGTTTCGGATCTTATGGCAGTGGTAGCAGTGCTATGGTATTTAGTGGCATAATCCAGCCAGAGTATAAAGAGATTGTAAAACGAATGAATCTTGAAGAAGACACTGGGCCACGAACAAAGTTATCCATGGAAGAATATAAGAGACTTCATGGCAATGAAAGGAAATTCAATGATTCTCTTTTGAATGCTCATCATGAATTCGTCTTAACAAAGATTGGTGGCAGCACTGCTGACAAAGCTGGATTCAGAGAATATAGCTTTGTCAGCTAACTATTCTGAAATCTAACCATTTACTCTTTAGAAACTCAATTAAACGTTCTGCATGTTTTTCGTTTTCCATTTCAAGGCTCAGATAAACACCCGCAGTTCCAGCTGAAATATTAGAACTTAATCTATCGTGAACAACTTCAACAATATTAACGTTCAATTCGGCAATACCATCCACTACCGTCTTCAGTGCTCCTGGCTTGTCCTGTAACTGTATAAAAATTTTGAGCATTCTGCCCATCTGCATAAGACCTTTTGCAACCACCTGACCAAGTAAATACATGTCAACATTACCACCCGAGAGTAATGACACCACATTCTTATTCTTACTGGGGTGGCCATTCGAAAGCAAATATGCTAGACTTGCAGCCCCGGCAGGTTCTATAACCATTTTAGATCTTTCCATAAGTAAAAACATAGTCTTTAATATTGAAGAATCGTCCACTAATTTTACATCATCTATATATTTATTGGCTATTTCATATGTTAGTTTGCCAGGAGACTTTACAGATATGCCATCGGCAATGGTATATCCTGCTTTTATATTTTGCAAAGAACCCCTTGCAAGTGATTCTTTCATTGCAGGAAAAGCTTTAGATTCTACGCCGATAATTCTCACACTGGGTTTTTTGGACTTTATGGCAATAGCAATTCCTGCCGCTAGTCCACCACCTCCTATTGGCAAATATACTTGGTCAAGTTCTGGCAAGTCTTCTAATAGTTCTAGACCTATTGTTCCCTGGCCTGATATTACGTGAGAATCGTCAAAAGCGTGAATTATTGTGCGTCCTTCTTTCTTAGCAATTTCTTGAGCTTCAATCCAGCATTCATCATAACCTAGTCCCCGTAAAACTACTCTTGCTCCATATGCTTTTGTAGCCGCTACTTTAGCTGGCGACGCATTCTGTGGCATAATAATTGTACATGAAATATTATTTCTTAATGCGGCATATGCAACTCCTTGTGCATGATTCCCAGCAGATGCAGCAATAACGCCATATTTTCTCTGTTCTTCGGATAGCATGCTAATTTTAACAGATGCCCCTCGAACTTTGAAAGAGCCTGTTCTCTGTAGAGATTCGAGTTTGAGGAAAATATTGGTTCCAGTAAGATTTGAAAATGTATCAGATCTCTGTAATGGCGTTTTTCTAATAGTTGTTCCATTTAGTAATTCCCTAGCTCTAAATATATCCTCTATAGTTGGAAAGTCTTGTTTTTTGTTTGCATCCCATATACTTTGGCCATTCATTAAGATCGGACAATGCAATCAACTTTATGCCTTAATTATAATTTTGTGGATAGTTTACTTAAATATCTTTATGATGATATTCTATTATATAGATTATACATGTATAAGCTGCTATCGCCTTGACGATATAACTACTATAACTATAAGTGACTAAAATCACATACAGAATTCATTCTTAACATACTAACTATGATTTTAAGCACTTAATGGTCATTGACTCGAGTCATATATGATAGGTTTATGATCTATCGATGGTAGTAGTATTTGAAGTATTATAGATCCTTGTAGATACTGCTTATGGTTTAGATCTAGACATATTACTATCTCTTTTATATTATTATAATAAATTATGAAGAATGCAGCCATAGCAAAGACATTTCGTAAAATTGGATTTATCATAGAAATGAATGGAAATGATCTAAATGCAACTTTTAAAGCTAGAGCATATAAGCGAACTTCTGACGTCATCGCAAGTTTGTCTACAAACATTGAAGAAATATACAAAAAAGAAGGATTAGAGGGACTACAAAAGATACCATCAATTGGAAAAGCAATTGCCTTAAAAATTGAGGAATATGTATTGACAGGAAAAATTAAGTACTATGAAGAGCTAAAGGCAACAACTCCATTAAATATTGACGATTTTTATGATCTAGAAGGTATTGGTCCCAAAACAATTAAAGTTCTTTATGATAAATTAAAAATCAAGGATTTATCAGGTTTAGAAAAAGCTGCATCAGAAGGAAGGCTTCGAAATATCCAAGGTTTTTCTCAAAACAAAGAAGAAACAATTCTAAAAAAGATTCAAATATTCAAGAAAGGTAGGGGTAGACATCTTATAGGAGAAGCTTATCCTATTGTAAAACAAATAGAAACTCATCTATCCAATCTTAAAGGAGTAAAAAGAGCTGTAGCGGCAGGTTCTTTTCGGAGAATGAAAGAAACAGTAGGAGATATTGATTACCTTGTAGTATCTGATAGTCCTGAAAAGGTAATGGATTACTTTGTTAAAATGCCCGAGGTTGATGAGGTCCTTGGTAAAGGACCAAGCAAAACATTTGTTCACCTGAATAATGGAATGGATGCAGATCTGTTTGTTGTTCCTGAAGAAAGTTTTGGTTCCTCTCTGCAATATTTTACTGGGAGCAAAGAACATGGTGTTGCAATGCGAAAGATAGCACTTGCAAAAGGTCTTCACTTAAATGAATGGGGAATCTTTGACAATGGTAAGAGAAGAGTTGCAGGTTCTACTGAAGAAGAAGTTTATCAAGCGCTAGATTTAGATTGGATTCCTCCTGAGATGCGTGAGAATACTGGTGAAATTGAAATTGCAAAAAAAAGAGGTAGTCTTCCAAGTTTAATAAAATATGATAGCTTGAAGGGTGATTTGCAAGTTCATAGTAACAATACCGATGGAACAATGTCTATAGAAGACATGTCTTTAGCTGCAAAAGAAAAATTTGGACTTGAATATGTTGCTATCACAGACCATACAAAAAGCTTGAAATTAACTAATGGACTTGATGAAAAACAAATACTGGTTCAAGCTAATAAAATTGCAGAAATAAATGACAAGATAAAAATGAATCAGCATATTCAGGATCAAAAAAATCATCAAATATTATTGAATAATTTTCGAATATTGTCCTCTGCCGAAGTAAATATAATGAAGGATGGATCGCTTGATATTGCGAATAATGTATTAGACAAACTTGACATAGTAGGAGCAGCAATCCATTCTAATTTCGCACAACCAATTGAAGTGCAAACTGAGAGACTAATAAAAGCTGCACAGAATCCTAGTATTGATATTATTTTTCATCCTACAGGTAGAAGAATAAATAAAAGAGAAGGATATCCTGTTAATATACCAAAATTCATAAATGTAGCAAAAGATACAGACACTGTTCTAGAAATCGATGCTCATTATGACCGTCTTGACCTAAAAGATGATTACATAAGAATGGCAGTTGAAAATAATATCAAACTTGTAATTGATTCAGATGCTCATCATCCTGTCCATTTTGCATTTTTGAAATTTGGCATAGGTCAAGCCAGACGGGGTTGGGCAAAACAATCAGACGTACTCAATACATTACCTGTTGATACATTACTTAAAAACTTGAAGTAACTGAATTGTTTATAATAGCTTGTGATAACGATTGAAGATTTTTTAGTATTGTTTTTATCTTAAGAAAGTCTTAAGAAAGTCAATAGAGGCTAACATGTAATATTCTTATTGTATTTGAACTATGGGCGAGAAGAAAGAATGTGTCTTATGGAATGACGAATTATTTTGGTTGCTTATGATTCAGGGATAAAATAATCCTACATTATTGAAATCATCATTTTATAGCAAATGATGTAATAATATAGAATGTTTATGCACTTGTCTATGTTCAGTAGCAAATAGATTTGAATCCCAATATTGATAAAAGATATATTAAAAGAAAGACCAAGTCTTATATTGTGATTTATTTAGTCTAAAAGATTTGCTTCTGACATAGAATTGCATTAGCACATGCAAGAAAAAAAATTTAAAAAGTTCTGATAACAAAGCCAAGATTATATACGACTACAATACCAAAGTGAATAAAATTAATAGTAAGTATTCTAAAGGCGACTGATCATATTCACTTTTAGAAGATCGATCAAATTACCTTTGCTATTTTATTTAGTAGAAATACAATATTTTATTTTCTATATTGTTTTCATTTATCAAAATTAATTATTTTGTGTATTTGTTTTATTAACTCGATATTTTCAATAGGTTTTCTAATAAATTGATTTTCATCTAATGTCGGGAATGTTTCCTTAAGCGATCTATAATTAATATCACCAGCCGTCAAAAAACAGACCTTGACTCTATTATCAATTTTTAAAATCTCCTTATATACTTCAAAGCCGTCTTTTTTTGGCATTTTAATATCGAGAATTATTAAGTCATACAAATCAGCTTTAAAATTCTCTAATGCTCGGAGGGGATCATTAAACGAATCAACAATGAAATTATTATCTTCTAGCACTGTTCTTAGTGCTAAATTAACATCGGGTTCATCGTCTACTATTAAAATTCTTTTCTCTTTCATTACCCCTCTTTTTTCTACTAACAATATTCTAATACATAAATTTCACTTATTGCATATTTTACCTCCTTATAGTTAATTTTTGCTTAATTGACCCATATTTTCTTACTTTTCTCTATAACTTCCGAATCTAACCATATGTTGTGAAAATCTTGAGTGGTCCGCTTACCATCTTCTTTTTCAATAGTTTTAAGGAGTCTAGATATACTCTCTTCTTCAATGAGAGATCTTAATATTCTCTCTAATACGAATTCTTCCAATGCTATAGTTATATAGCTAAATTATTTAATAATTACTGCTCTTTTATCATATAATTGATATAAGTATATGTAATGATATACGAGTTATAAGATTTGCTTTACGAAGAAAGTCAAAGAACTCATTTTAGAAATATGTAGCACTAGATAGCTCTATGATACTTTATCACTCACAAATGTATAACGGAGCTAAAATTTCATTTTCATGGTTCTAAGCTATCTATCATTATATTTCTAATTAATTATTTAATTTCATTAAAACAATAGTGTATACCATATTAGTACAATCCATAATGAAATAGTGATATAATAACTAGTCGAACATCCTATAGCAATATTTACTATCTTTCTCTTTTACGTGAGGGATTATATCATTGATTAATTTTCTGTTCGATCATGTCATAACAAATTTTATTTTATTTGTTACGCTGAATTGACAGTCATTTTAGATTATTTTTATTGCTTTTCCGTTCTTTTAGTATCTGTTTTTGATGAGATCGTTGTCTGACCAATTAATTTAGAATTGTAAGTTTTTTTTCAAACTTTTCCTTTTGAATGCTTGAAATCTTATTCTCCTTATAAATAGAATCTCTTTATATTATTTTCATTTGAACTTTTCTTAATTTATGCATAAGGAATTAGAATTGCAGAAGTACATGTTCATTGAAATAGGAGCTTTTATTATTAGTAATAGACAGATAACAATTCTGCTGCATCTATTAAGCGGAATCTAAATCTTATTATATGTAAAACAGAAGCCTTTTTTTGTTAATGACAAATGCTAGTGAGTATATTTTTCTAAATGTGTCGCTTTGCGCATATATGGCAAATAATACATAAAAAGTATTCTCTCAGGCATCCACCGGAATGTCTGCAATTATGTAAGAAGACGCAAGTTATAATAAACGCTTAATAAGTGATGAGACTCTTGGAAATATTTCTATCGTTGAAAAATAAGATAGATGCTATAATACAATAAGGCATTTAACATTGTTGGCTTTTACCGGACAATACGAAAGTAAATTATTTTTACTCAATAGTGACGGATTAAGTCATCTGAGGCATAATAATTGTTGTAATGAATAGAAACAATTTCACGTTACTTCATGTAGGCTTTACAACACGCAGGTTTAAAATACTCCAAAAGGTTAAAGGAAGATTTAACATTTTTTGATAATTGACCAAAAGAAGTCCTCATCTGATTAGTTGAAAATCGACATTTGTTCCTACCTTTATACTATGCTTTTTAGAAAAACCAGCTACTGTCTCCAAGACATAAAGTGAATCTTTATCTGGAATATAAGATGGACAGATAAAAGCAAAAGCCATTATACATGGCTGTAGATTATATTCAACGTGAACAACTGTGCCATTACTGTCTAACCAAATAATATCAATTGGAAATTTCATATCTTTCATCCAAAATCCTTGCCTTGTAGGCTGCTCGTAAACAAATAACATTCCCTCATTTTCTTTTAAATGGTCTTTGACAGACAGACCTTTTACCTGTTGCTCGTTTGTTAGGGCCATATAAGCTGTCAACTCAAAGCCATCATTTACTATGACCTTTGCTTGCAAATACCTATCATTCGGAATAGAATCAACCCTTTTGACAAAATTTTCGTATCTTCCTGCGGTATTAGATAAAGAACTGGCCATCAGAAATAAAGACATGCTCGATAATATTACAGCAATTATTACTTTAATTATATTAAACATTAGATGTAGACAATCTCTCTAAATTTCGATTGTAATTTATACTTAATCTACTGTTCAGAAAATAACTTGAATTACTATCACTATTATCCATCTTTTCTTTGAACTTAAATGGAAGAATAGAGGTAGTTATTTAGCAGTAGGACAATATCTTTTGTTTTTAATTTAGACGCAGAGAATAATCGATTTTATAACTCACTTCGCTAATCTATAAACGATTTATTTTACATTTATCATAAGTTGAATATATTAGGAGAGAAACTTCTTAGAAGACTTTCTAGAAGAATCACATGCTCTACTTGTTTATAGATTGCATTTTATGATTCACCTAAGTTTAAAACAAGAACGATTATGTCTACGAACAAGAGATTTAAACTGTTTTGAAATAAAGAGAAATAATAGAAATGAAAGGAAGGACTACTTTATCTAATCAGGATTCTATAGGAAGCGATTCATGATGGCTGAGGGAAATAAAAGGAGCAACTATATCAGATAAATTCTATCTGTCTTTTTTTAAATTATTTATCGAGGTGTTGCAATTAAAAGGAATAAAAGATGTGAACTGGGTTAAAATTGATGTAGAAGGAGCGGAATTTAAGTGCTAAAAGGTGCCCATAATGTATTATCAAACAGTAAAGATATTTCACTTCTTATAGAAGTTCATGGTAAGATGCTTATGAGACGATAATAAGTCTCTCAGATCATACAATTTTAAAAAGATTTTGAAAAGACCTATGGAAATGGAGAGAAACACATAATTGCACATAAAGACAGATCAACATTTCAATAGATACATTTCTATAGATAGTAGGAATTTTTTAGCCTATACTATAGATCCTCATCCGTTCTCATGATTTTATATCAAACTACAGAAATGATAAATAAAAAAGCAGCAGATAATTCCAACATTGTCAAATAAAGAGAACAGGATATAATCGCTAGCGAATTGAATATAAGAACAAATCCACTTAGTGTTTTTGAAAAACAAGCATTACTGAAGTAAATAGTATATTTCTGGCTCTAATAAGGATAAGTGGATGAGTTTTTTTGTATTCGTCGTCTATATTATTCCAATTAGCGTCAACAGAAAAAAGTTCTATAACCGTATCTAATGTATTTGTTGTTAGTCTTAAATCAAGAGGTTCTACAAGTTGCAGTTTTTCTAATTTATTGATTAAATCAGAATATATTGTTCGTCTATTAAAGAATTCATGATGTTCCTTATTATTAATTATGTATTCAGTCGCTATTACAGCTATTCCTCCACGCTTTAAAACACGTTCTATCTCCCTTAAACATCTTAAAGCTCCTGAATGCTTCTTTCCACCAAAATGCTCTATAGAAGAAAAAGAGAATGCTATATCAAAATTCTCAGAAGGAAATTCAAGTTTAGTCCCGTTCATTCTTAATACTGTTAAGGCATCTTCATTATATGGGAAAGGTGCATACTTCTTTAGGCTTTCAGGAAAATCTGATGGAGCTGCTTTTTTCCAGTCTTTTGCATCGTAAAGATCAGTCGCATACACATGATTGATCTTATTTGCTAGATAGAATGGAATTGGTTCTGTTCCCGATCCAATGCCTATTGCTGTACTTTTTTTAGTTAATTTGTCAAATCTACGCATGGCTACTATACCAAGCGCCCATTCCCAATCCTTTCTATGAATAAAGCCTTGCGGGTTTAGCTTTTGTAATTGCGAAAGTGTCTCTTTTATTTCTCCATTTTTCCAATCTTCAACATAACATAATCTATTTAACTTTGGTTTATCATGTGGATTTATGTAATAAGGGGAAGTTTGTTTTAAATACGATATGAAGTCAGAGGTCTCTTTTTCATCGAGTATTCTTGCTTTATATTCTATATAGTCCCATCCCTTCCCTTTAAAAATATCTTTTAGTAATGAAGGATGACGTCTGATAGGGTAGATCTTCGCTTTTAATGCCAAATTATCTGTTTAAAGATCTGCTGTGATATTCTTTAACCTTTAGAATAAATAGATCAACCGATAACAATCTATTTGATTTGGATGTAAAAAAGACTAATATAATAGTCAATGATTTCATTAAAGCTGTCTATGGAAGGATCTTGTTACCTTATCCGCAAATTAACGATACCTAGTATATGCCTAGGTGAATTATCAATCAAGTTAGTAAGAATAGAATAGAGTTAATTATTTGGACCTAATAATTGGAAGTATTATGCTTACTACACCTCACTTTATTAAAAAGTTGCCTACTGACATCTAGATATCTAAATAATGTTGATATATATTAATATAAAAATAATTATATCCTTAAGTGCTTTAACCCTCTATAAGTTTACGATAATTTATGTTTAAGAAGATAATTAATGATGACAATATTAATGAAATAATCTCAGATAGGAAGGATCCTCTAAAAACAGTATTCCTAGTTTGGGCTCCCCATAGTATCAGAGCGAAGAATCTAGCTGAACATTTAGATGCCAAACTGTATTTAATCAGTTACAAATTTAAAAAGAAAATATATTCACCGATTAAATACATCAAATTATTTACAAATACACTACTTATATTAAAGAAGGAAAAACCGCAGATAATAATTTGTCAAAGCCCACCGATATTTTGTGCCCTGGCTACCATAACCTATCAGTACCTAACTAGCGTAAAATGCAATATAGCAATAGATATGCATACAGGAACTTTTGACAAGCCTTGGTCATATCTTCAACCGCTAAACAGATGGATCATGAAGAAAGTATACATGATTATCGTTACCAATTCTGAATTAAAGAATAGTGTTGGTTCTGATATTAAAAGGAAGATAATAGTATTAGAAGATCCGCTTTCTAACTTTGAAATAGAAATGAAAAAAACACAGGAAAAGGGATTCGAGAAAAATGGCAAATTTTTCAAGGTCGCTGTTATATCCTCCTTTGCACCTGACGAGCCTTTGGAAGAGATCCTTGATGCAGCTGCCACTATGTCTGAAATACTATTTTATATAACTGGAGACATATCGAAAGCAGCCAAACATCTTCTAGAGAAGAAGATAAACAATGTAATATTTACTGGATTTTTAGATTATAATGATTATGTTTCTTTACTTCAGGGCGTTAATGTGATAATGGTTCTTACAAAGAGAAATAAGACGATGTTAGCAGGCGCATATGAAGCACTTGCACTTCAAAAACCTTTGATAACTTCTGACTGGCCTCCACTGAAGCGATATTTCTATAAAGGTACGGTGCATGTAGACAATTCTCTCAAGGAAATCCAAGAAGCAATAGAAATTGTCAGAAAGAGATCAGAAGAGATGGTAAGAGATATCAGTGATTTAAGAATTGAGAAGAATAACGAATGGGATAAAAAATTTACGACTTTTAAACATTTACTTGAGAATGACAAGATTTTCAAGCAGTACCAGAAGATTAATGTTGTTGATAATGATGAAGGGATATGTTAACTATTATGATTCCCACGTAATTACGATTTGTATAAAAGATGATAGCAACTCTATATAGAGATAGAGAGTTAAATGTGAAATGTTATTACGTTATCCTTAGCTGAATTTAGCTTTCAATGTTCTCTAGGATGGGTAGTTTGATTTAATCCAATTAGATATGAATGACTTTATATTTGCTCTAAAGGATTCTGCTGAAAACTTCATGGCATATTCTCGCAATCTCTGAGCTTCATCTATATTCCATGAAGAAAATGCGTTAGTAATTGATGCAACAGCTTCATCTATGTCATTGTATCTGAATTTTCTAGGCACAAGACCGTCAGCTTTCGCAGCACCTGAATCATGTGTTACTGGAATCAGTCCAGCGCTCATGGCTTCAACAAGTGCAATTCCAAAATGCTCTCCTATAAAGCTATGTAACATAACCTTGGATCTCTTTAAAACTTCTATTTTCTCTTCTATGCTCGCGTTTACATGGAAGATGACATTTCTTGGTGCATTATTCCTTAGTTTTTCAAGATATGAGACTTTATCTGAAGTAATGCTTCCAATAAGTTCAAACTGTGTGTTCGACTGTCTTTGTGCAATTTGAAGTATCATCTCATAGTTTTTCTCGGGTGTAAACCTTCCTAAAGCGCAGACAACATTTTTTTTTACTTGATCTGCTAATGGAAAGGAATATTGTGGGCATGGTGGAAATATTACCGTAGCATCGATTCCCCATGCAGTTTTTATTGCATCTCTGGTGTAATTGCTATTTGTAATTACGGTAGATCTTTTAATATAATCAAGATTATTTGAAATAAATAGCCAAGGTTTAATGTAAATCTTCTTCATTTTATTATTTAGATAACGTTGATGCATAACTTCTAGATCAATAGGATAATGAACATAGACAATGGTTTTATCTGCCATGGACTTGGGAATAAGAGTTGATCCTCCAGTTACAAGAACAAAATCAAGTTTATGTTCTTTGATCAGTTTCTTGAAGAAAGAGTAAGTGTACACCATTCTCTGATAGGCTCCAAG
>DATFPS010000245.1:0-3650 GCA_035264705.1 Nitrososphaeraceae archaeon
ATCAATTAAATTCAATTTCCAACCAAGACACTAAAAATAATAGCAATGAATATTGCAAATATGAGAGCACATCACTCAGATTTTAAAGTATTTACATACTTAGATGACAATATCCTAATGCAGTCTTTGTAAAAAAACCTAGAGAGAGGTTGTTTCCGATTTTTTTGTTCGCGCAATGTTTTCAGTCAGTTGGGATTTATTTGTTGCAGTCTGTGGCTGCTCTGTTTTGCTTACGGTTTCCCGTACTGTCTGTGCAGTCTCGCGAGCTGCTATGTTAGTTTCCTCAACTGCATCAATAGTCTCCCTTATTATGCCACGCTCTCTCATATCCCTTGCAGTATCACTAATTTCTTTAGCAGTATCGCGAGCTGCTATCGTAGCTTCGCGAACCGCCTCTGTGAGCTCGTCAATTGCACCACTTTGACGGATAGCTCTTACTGCCTCTCGCATCTTGTATGATGTTTCGCGAATATTTTTAGCGACATTCTTGATTGCTTCAGCAGTTTGTTCAGGAGTCATATCTCTTATTCTTGCTCTTTTAGTTGTATCGGTAGTATTTGCATCGGTACTGGCAGTATCTGAATATGACATAATATATATATGAGGTTCTACTATAAAAAGGAGCGCTATTTTTTTAAAATACCTGGATATTTTATACTATTTATTAGCTTTTGCTGAAAAGGCTCTTAAATATTGAAAGAATATGCTATTTAACAAACCTTGCAATATAAGATCTATATTTAGAATCGACATATTGGACTATTTTAAATCTTTTATATTTTTATAGGCTGTCGATGATTCCCTTAATGCTTCTTCAGTAGTATAGATAATTCCTGTTTTTTTAGAAGATGCAATTGTAATTTTTAATTCTTCTACAAGACCAGCAATTGATTGTAACATTTCCCTTATTGCAGAGCTAATCCCGGCAAAGTTTTGATTACTGTCTACTGAATCCATAGTATTTCTGACTGACTTAATAGTAGAGCTTGCCTCATCAATAAACCCAGTTTGCTTAATTTCTTTCACCATGTTTTCAGCTTCCATGGATGTATTCTGCATCGCTTGGGCGGTCAAACGAAGATTTTCGATATTCTTCACCATGTCTGGATCTTTTAGTGATTCTATTATTGATTGCGCCGTTTTAGCAGTTTCTTTAATTTTGTCTAGGGACATCTGCATTTCTGGTGTTCCAAATTGACGTATAATTTCCGCTGCATTTGAAGTAGTTTCCTTTATATCTCTAATCTTCCCTCCCATTATACAACGTATAATTTTAGCATATAATTAGACTCTGAAAGAATATTATAAATTAATCTTCTTATAAATAAAGAAATACAAAAAAAACAAACATTATGCAGATAGAGATGGACAAACAAAAAGAGAGAGAGATAATAGTTTGATAGCCATGCTGTTTTGCAGTCAGTATGTTGGCATTGAAGGTCTATTGACCATATGTTATTTATAACATCATACTTTTCATTATTGTTAAAAGTCTTGGAACGCTCTTCGCGTCCGAATACATAGGTACTATTATTATTTATAGAAGCAGCTGCAATTCCGCCTCATTTAGATGACATAGATTCCAGATTTATTACCCACAGTGGAAAAATGCTTATTTCATTTCATATAACAAAGTAGCAAGATAAGAATAGTGTGCCTTATCAAGGGCTTTCGATCTGGTTGAGTCTCCTGCGGTTTACTTATATAACGTATATCTGTAGAAGATACGACTCGGAGAGTAATAACTACATTCTATCAGGAGTAGGATGTAACAATTTACAAAGTACAGACCCATACTATTATTCTCCGAGTCATAATTGTAGACTGACATAAAATAGAGTCGATCCTTATTATCTTCTAACCTTCCAAACTTTCATGTGATTACTGATTTAGATAACCCATTAAAGCAATGCATCAAATTCTTCTTTCTACTAATGATACGAAATAGACCTTGTAACAAATATTTCAATATGTTATTTGCAATAACTTCTAAATCCAAGATAACTGTTTTAACATGTCAAATTATTCATGTGGTTTGTATCTGAATATGATATTACTATGATCTTCTACAGATCTTTGAATGTTGTCATTTATCTGATACTGTCAGAACGCGCTAGATTTATTTTTAGTACATGTACCTAGTATATTAATGCTTAACACCTTTCTTTCTCAAAAAGAAATAGAATATCTTAAGTCGCAGCGTCTTGTAAGAATAGCCACAGCCTCAGTATCATCAAAAGAAGAAGGAGAACAAGGGTCCATACAGCCAGATGTTGTACCTGTTGGTTTTGATTTTGATGGAGAATATTTTTATGTAGGCGGGATGAACATTTTGAAATCTACAAAATACAAAAATGTTCTGAAAAATAATAAAGTTGCGATTGTCATTGATGACTTGAAAAATGTTGATCCATGGGATCCTCGAGGTATAAAAATTTACGGAACTGCTGATGTAGTTAACCGTCAAGGTGGTTATATGGAAGGGACCGGTCATTCGAATCCTCAATATATCAGAATAAGTCCTAAGAAAAAGTGGAGTTGGGGAATTGAAGAACCAGTCTTTGTAGAAGGCAGGTTTAATGTGAAAAGAGCAATAAAAGGTTAGAACTAACGTCCATGGTATAAATCATATATTCTAACTTTTTCTTTGTTCATCCTCTCACAATTTGATTTTCACCTTCTTCTACATGACATGTTAGTCATATATCCGAGAAACTCATAGATTTGTATAAAGTAAGAGAAAGTAAATCACCATTGTTAGTTCAGCTCTTTTTTTGTTCAATTATTCGTTGACGATTGATTTGTGAATACGTTTTGGTATATTCCATATTATGTCCAACCACTATCTTCCATATTCCACTTTCTGCTTCCTTTCTTGCAATAAGATTTAGTAAGCCTTATCTGATAGTTGGAATCAATTGTCCATGATCAGGAGTCTTGTGAGCTACTGACTCCTCCCAGACAACATCTATTGATGCTATGTGATCTTTAATCCATTTAATTCAAAGTGATTTTAAAGTAAGCAAGCACAGCTTCTCTCAAAATTGGAGTAAATAGATAAACATGCATAATACTCCACTTCTTTTTTTCATATAGCGCTTTGTCCCATCACATCTGTCCATTCACCATCTTCTTTCAATATAGAAGCAAATGCTTTTGCATCATGGTGATTCCATGCATCAGCAAGTCTATCCAGCAGGTTATTGACTAAAGTTTCATCTCCTTGATGTGGCTGCGATGAAGACGAATTGTTTTCATGTTTATTCATATTCATAGATATATTTACTAATCAATTACTTTCTTATCTATTCAATAGTTCATCTGTTAACTTTTATCCAATTTATTATTGTAGGAACCCTTTGGCATATTTTTTGTGTTATTCTCTCCAAAGCCGAGGCTTGTCATTAATTCTACTCCATCCCTCTTCTTCTTCTTCTTCTTCTTCCAATTCAAGCCGTTCTATTATAATGTCATTGAAGTATCGATCCAACACGCTTTCTCTCTCTATGGCTAATGGTGGCGAACAATAGTCCTCCTCTATCCATAATGCATAGCCATCTTCTTTATCTATTCTTGCATTCTCCAAGCTGTTCTGCAGCGTTTCTCCAAATGGCCTGAGCTTCGATATTTTGCCAGAGTCTAGCTCTTTT
>DATFPS010000246.1:0-3301 GCA_035264705.1 Nitrososphaeraceae archaeon
AAATGAGGAAAGAAAGGATTATCCAGAAGTTACACCCGCAGCGATGACAAATTTTATATGTAATACATGCGGTAAACCGTTTCAGAACCAAAACGATCTTGTGAATCATCAGCGTTTTGAAAGAGGAGAAGAAATTCATCACTAACAAATACATATTTGTTTTGCATTTTTGAGTATTATATGCGTCTTGATAATAGCTAACTAAGTCAAGCTAGGCACATCTTTGTTCCATTATAAGTCTTTTTTCCTACATGTCTATCAAATTTTACTAAATTCTGATTGTTGTTAGAAGACGAGTTACAAAATGATTTGGCTTATAAAATGTAAAGTATTATCACGCAGCAGTCTAAAAAACATTGTTGTTGATAAATCCCTTATTATGGCCAAAGAAGATAGTTTAGTACGTAGTATATAAGGGTCTAATAAGATAGAGTTATTTAGAATAATAATAATGACAATATCGGTGTTTCTAGATCTCGTAATCATCATAATCAATTAAGAAAAAACAATATTCGGAATGAAATAAATAAATACAAATTCTATTGCAGCGGGTAAATACAGTAAAAGAATACTTCAATCAAGAGCTACAATATCAGAGATAAGCTGAACTAGTGGAGGCTTTGATTAGGATATGTTTTATATGTATATAAAAAATAAAGGTCAATACGAAAAGATATCACAATATTTGTCGTTACTTTTCTGCTCAAAACTATTTAAGGCATCCTCGACTGCTTTTAACATAATTCTAAATTAAATACTGGTGTTGTTTTCTCATGCCCAGAACTTTCAACCATTTATATTTAATCTTATTTGACTTACTCTGCCAATTCCATAAGAATTTTTTTATCTATTGCAGCTTATTCTAGCTCTACAGAATTGCCGTTATTATTCTTTAATATGATAAGATTTTTATAATTGTTAACATTTGTTTCTAGTTTGACAAATAAACTGTATCTCTAATTACATGCAAAGATTGTTAATAGGATAGAAATTGTTTCAGTGCCCTTCATCCAATTAAATTAATCTAAGAAAGAAAGTCGCATTATTCAAAAAAGTTTGCATCAACTAATTTACAGACATTGATTTCTTTAGCCATAGAGGATAGGAGGAAAAATGCTCACACAGATTCATATCCAATTAATACCACATCTTATTAGTATACCAGAATGTTGAAGAAAGTGGCGTCTAAAGTACTAGCATTCGCTATTATAGGGTTATTTCTTGATCAGGTATCGTTTTCAACTTTTCTATATGCACAAATACCGCCAATTACACTGGGATTAAAGATTACATCACCTGTCGCAGGTCAACAAGTTCCGGCTGGCGAGCTTACAATATCGGGAATATCCACAGATAACGTCACTACTGATTGTACAGTTTATGCAGATTGGAATGACCAAAAACCATTTCAAAAAGCTGTAGCAACTGGTCCTGGGGGATTAGATGATTATTCTACATGGACTTTTACATATACTGATGATTACCATCTTATTACAAATGGAACAAATAATCTAACTTCTAAATTATCATGTATTGATGATAGTAATGGTGCTGGTAGTGCTAATTTAACGAAAAGTTATAGTGTAAATATAATCGGAGTTAATTTGGATGATGACAATAGAAGGAATGTGAATGCAAATTATACTATTCCTCCTATAGTGAATGTGCCGACACAACCAATAACAGTTGAAGCTACCAGTCAATCAGGAGCTCTTGTTAACTATAATGTGTCTGCAACTGATAATAATGATATGATTGTCGTACCAATTTGTGATCCACCTTCAGGTTCTAGTTTTTCGTTAGGCAATACTACAGTTAATTGTACTGCAATAGATAATGATGGTAACTCTGCAGTAGCATCATTTAGTGTAATAGTAAATATGCCTATTAGAACTGCAACAACATTTACAATCGTTGAAACTGGTAGTTATAATGAAACTACTAATGCGGTAGTAGGAGCAGTGGCCACTGACGTCAATACATGCAACAAAAATCTAGAAATCTCTAAAATTACAGCTATTGGAGACGATGGTGACGATGCCATTCCACCAAATGTTCTCGACAACGATCTTGATACACGATGGTCACACGAGGGTATTGGATCGTGGTTTCAGGCTGACCTGGGTGCAAAGAGGATCATTTGCAGTGCAGATATCGCTTGGTACAGAGGAGATGAAAGATCATACAAATTTGCAATATCTATTTCCAACGACGGATCTAATTTTATAAACGTGTATTCAGGTACAAGCAGCGGAGAAACTCTATCAGCTGAAAGATATACCTTTTCTGATCTTTCAGCAGCAAGATATCTAAAAATCACAATCAATGGAAATACAGATGATGATACTGAGTTAAAAAACTGGGCAGCCATAACAGAAATAGATATGAATGGGTATGATGTCTCTACCGAGAACAAACCTCCTTCACCCAATACTTTAAGATTAAACATATCAGGTAACTATGAACACAACAATGTATCTTCTGGTGGTGCCGGCGGACTGGAAATGGATCCTGGTAACATTGAGGGAAGCATTGCCATTATTAATTCTACAACAAACAAAAAGATAGAAGAATATGATCTAGCCCCTATCAATATTATAGTAACACAACTTTTTAAGAAGATAACAATTAAGACTCAGTTAGATCATCCACTAACATCTGGTACTGTGAATGCAACATTGAATTTCATATCACCTATTGATTTTAGAAATGGCGGTAGTTATAGCAGTACAGCAACAGACCGAAATATATTCATAGCAGAGATAGATGGAAAAACATATAATACCAAAGGAACTGCAGAAGGAAAAATTACCATTAGTGTCCCTTAAGATCTATATTTGTCATATAAAATTGAAAGCTCCTTTCATATGTTCACATTTATAATATACTAAAGTTTTAATTGTAGCAATTTAACACACAAAATACTAAATTTGTTCTATCGATGCAAAATGGTTATGAATTTAGCAGAAATATGTAAACACTACCATTTAAAAATGAAAAGATGGTGATATTGCAGAACTAAATCTGATATGGTGACTCTTAAAATACAATATTTCGCCTTTCATGCTTTCTCAAAAGAGAAAGAAAGCAGTAGGCATATACACTAATCTTGAGCACATCAAAATAACAATATATTATCCATTATAAACAGTCTTATACTCTTGAAAAAGAGTCTGTTTTATATTCTCAGCCATATCAGTAATTTCTTTTTTATCATTCATATCATTTCTTTTTTTTCTTTTGATTCCAAGAGAATCTAGTTCACTTATCCACCAGCCATAATTTTCCGGATGTTCTTTTT
>DATFPS010000247.1:0-3048 GCA_035264705.1 Nitrososphaeraceae archaeon
TAACCTTTTTGCATTTCTTGTGATGGTATCTAATAATTGACGCTGTTCGGTGTCTTTTATTTTAGCATGAAGAACTTCAGACAAACCAAGTATTGGTTGGATAGGAGTTCGTAACTCGTGGCTTGCAACATTAATAAATTCCTTTTGCATCTTCCCATGAACTTTTAATTGTTCATTAGCTGCTTCAAGCTGTTCATAGGCTTTTGCAAGTCCATTATTAGATTCTACTAATTGTTCATATAATTCAGTTTGCATCCAAAGAGTTTCGAATATCGACACATAGGATAATACTGTTGATTTGCTATTAGAGTAAGTTGCCAATCCCATTGCATCATAAGAGCTTTCTTTTGAATCATCTTTCAATTCCACTACTAGGGAGGATGCTTTATCAACTACTAAAATTCTGATTTTAGTTTGTGAAAACCTTCCAATGAACCGAATATCAATTCGCGGTTGATTTTGTCGTTGTTGTTCTCTTATCAACTTTTGTGCTATTTCTTTTATTAGATCATCTATAGGCGTCAAGATTCTAATTTGAACACGACGTCCTACTGCTGCTTCTTTTAACAATTTTATCATACCTGTACGCTCTTGGCGATGAAATGCATTAGCCGTAGAGAATACTAGCAGTATTTCATCTCTAGCTGATTTTACAAGCTCAAAAGCAATTTTTTGTATTTCAAAAGGATTTCGGATAGTCTCTATAACCTCCGGTTCTATGCCTTCTTCGATCTCTCTTATTTTCTGTTCAGCTGGTGTTGCCTTACTCCATAGGGTATCAAAGATAAATTGTTGCTGTTCTACAACTTCCTTTACATTACTATAAGTAGCTTGTAATGCTTCTTCTTGCAAAGTTATAGAACCTAAATATTCTGTCTCATTCAGTCCAAAGTTAGCTTCAATTTGATCCATGTGACGAAGCTCATCTGTAATTTTCATTAGATCTTTGCAATATTGGAGATTTTCCTTCGTAATTTCAATAATGAATCTTAGACCTATACCACTATTTTTGGCAGCAATTACCACTTTCTTTACTGATTCAAAGGATGAAATTTTTAACGGAAAATTAGAATTACCACAAACATCTATTCTGTGTTTTGCATTAGAGAAAATATCCAATATTGCATTTATTACTTCGGTACGGTGCAATACCTTAGTCCTTTTTGATCTCCTAGATGGAATTGTCACATTATAATAGAAAATGGGCGCAGCATATATATAAGATTATAAGATTTTTAATTTTTAAAAATTCTATTACTTTTATATTTCAATTGATAATTCATAGATCATAAGTTTATTGATTAATAATATATTATCTACTTTGCTATAAAAAATCTTTTTAATATCAATTATAATTATTGTTTAATATCAAAGTAGTAGTATACTTCATTTTATTAATACTTTGTAAGAGTTAATTAAAGTGGGATCCACTATACCTTGAACTACTAAGGATTTTCCTGTTGAAAGTTTTATATCCATTGCAATAGCACTATAGGGAATATCAAATAGTTCAATTTTTTCTTGCTCAGCAGTCTCATAATATTTTCTACAAATTCCGTCATCACAAGAAAATCCATAGATTCGGTTAATTCTTCTGCTTCCTGAGCCACCCCCTCTTCCTCCTGCAGAACCTAATGATTCTTCGACCATCAAAATGAAAATCACATTTCTGGCATGAAGTCCAAGATCAATATCATACTGAGATACCACGAGTTTTCTTTGGGGTAGCTGCAATATATCATCAATAGACTCTTCTTTTAACATAATTATATGTCATTACAACTTCTGTTTGTATAGATATTATAGATTGTGGTACTACGATAATTATTATCATCTATGTTAAATATACATTGTTATGCCAGTATCACAACGATAAGTTTGTCTATCGAATCATTACATCAAAGTAAATTCTATAAATTACAAGTTGTTGATATATACATATAATTGCCATTTACATAGTGACTAGACTTGCCGAGATAGAAATGAGTATTTCCGCAAACACTCAAAAACTATGCAATAGTAAGTGTAGCACGATCAATTATATGCAGATATCGATTTAGTTGTGCCATCGATAATGAATTAGATATAAATTTATTGTGCATTTGCAGAAAAAACATACAATTTTTAATATGATATGATGCTTAAGGCTTATAGTATGGTAAAGACACCTTCAAATCAAACTCTAAAAACTGGTCAGAATGCACCAGATTTTAAACTAAGAGGCGTAGACGACAAGACATATTCTCTGCATGACTTTACAAGCAAATCATTGCTTATAGTATTCATTTGCAATCATTGTCCTTATGTCAAGGCAAGAATCGAAGATATTATAAATTTGCAATCTAGATTCAAAAATTCGGAATTACAAGTAGTAGGTATTAACAGCAACGATCCTAACTATATAGAGGAAGGTTTTGATAACATGATAAAATTTGCAAATGAATGGAAATTAAATTTTCCATATTTAATTGATGATACTCAATATATCGCTAAATCATATGGGGCCGTTTGTACGCCTGATCCGTTTCTATTCGATGAGCACCGCAGACTGGTTTTTCATGGCAAAATTAACGATGCAGTTGAGCCTGAAATGACACCTAAAATTCAAGTCATGGAAAATAACATAAGAAAAATTCTAAAAGGGGAAAAAATAGAAAAGGATTTCGATCCATCTATTGGTTGTTCAATCAAATGGAAAAATTAGTATTGCGTATAATGAAGTTGTGAATAGATCTATATTGTAGATGATATAAAAGAACAGTATGAGGTATTATTCCTGTTAATTTGACATCTGCATATCAATTTTTAGTTGATTCAATTTCTTAAATATAGCCTGCTTGACCTGCCGAGACTTTATGGTAATTATTCAGATCCTCGTCATGCATAATAAACTGTGGATAATATCATAGGTATTTTATGAATAGCTAACCATACTGGTAGTTAATTCCTTTTTCGCCCCGCGGATGTCTCCATTCAGTATCTTTTGCACAAGTTCCACATTCTATACATCCTTCATGCTGAAGCATTACTTTGTTGTTTTCTGTAATA
>DATFPS010000248.1:0-9158 GCA_035264705.1 Nitrososphaeraceae archaeon
CTGTTCTACAGCAATAAATGTAACAACTAGATCTTCAAATCGAACTTTAGATCCAGAGATAATTTCCTCTGCATCTTTAATTTCTTTAGATACAGGTTCATATTCAATAAAATCTGAATGAAGATGAAGCATGCGCATATATAATTTCTTGAACTTGGAAGTATTTCGCCGAATTAAAGGCTTTTGATTATTTAGCTATTCCATAGACTAGAAAAGCTCATTTATCTTTTTTTTAATAAAAAAAACTAAAAAAGGAATATAAAAATAAAGATGTTTTTTATCTCCTATCGTGATATTCTATTTTTTTATATATATATTTATATATATATACATACAGCACAATCATAATTATCTTGCTTTAATAATTAAATATAACAAAGAATTGATAGATCGTGGTCAATCCCACCGTGCTCGTTCATTTTCACGCTCATTCTTCGAAGCTTTTTTCCATTCTCTGTAGTGTGCCTTACAAAGATAGATTCTTTTGCTTGATGAATCAAGATCCATATCTAATGCCATACTGGCTTTGCTTCCACTCATTGAACGTTGAGCCGTTTGGTCACAGCCCTGAATACTACAGTTGACTCCTTTATCTACCCGACCCATTTATCTAGAAATTACAATTGAATTATAAAAACCGATCTAAATGGCTATGAATGTTCAGTGAAATTTTAAGTCATCTTATATAAGAGAACGGCTTGACAGCCATTTTACTCATTTTGCTCATCTTTGAATGTTTATTACGACGAGATTTATGAGACCTTTTTCTAAAGACAGAGGAACTACTCTTACACAGCTAGCTCTTCTTGATCAAAATTATAATCCATGTTATCATATTATTATTTATATAGTTATTTGTAGAATATTTGCCAAGCAGGGCATTTTATATATATTATATTTTAATTATAAGGCTCTAGACTGATTACTGCAAATATACTTCAAAACTTTACAGATAAAAATACTAAGCTGTATATGCATATAACTCTATTGTGAATCTTTCCCATTGAATCTAATCTACTAATTAAAATTAAAATTGATATAGTATGTGAGGAGGATAATGATAATATAACCTTTTTAGAATGGATCACTATTAACACAAATTAACCTATATTCTGCTGCTGATGAGAAATGAAATTATGAAAGAATCACGATGAATAAGAAAAAGAGAAAAGAGGCCGCGCATCAACGCAATAAGCTTTCCTGGAAGGTCCATTTTTTGGTCAGTAAAAAATTACTTATTGATGCAACTACAATTGCAAGGATTAACGATATTTTATATTGTAATCCATATTCCACTACTAATAGATATAATAGCAATAATTGAATAGCAGCACCTATGACGCTGATACCCACAAATGAGCAATACTGTTTCAAAGTCTTTACTACAGATAAATCCCTATCCTCAAAAGTCCATATCTTGTTTAGAAAGAAGTTGGAGGTTATTGATATAATTATCCCAATAATGGAAGCCTGGAGATACCAGAGGTTAGAAAGAGATTTTACGGAATATGCAACATTATTGGCTAGCATAAATGATACCAGATAATTTATCAGTAATCCGCTTGCGGCAACTGTGTAAAATCTGCTGGCTTTAGATATGAATAAGGCCGACTTATGTTTCTCTTCTTCTTTCTTTTGTGTGCCTCGTTTTGATTTGTGTCCATATCTGTAAAGCTGCCATACAGCTCCAGCATAATCAAGAATCACGTTAAAATTCATTTTGCTTTGGCCAGATTTTCTATCATGAAACGTATATGGAACTTCTTTCACTTTAATGTCTCTCGACTTTACTAATATTTCTAATAGTATTTTAAATCCCTTGGTATCGAATTGTATATTCTTTATTACATGACGAGGAAATGCAAAGAAACCAGACATAGGATCGGTAACATTGCGTACCTTCAATCCATGTCGTGCAATCTTAGCTGCTCCTCTACTAATAAGGCGTCGTTTAAATGGCCAGCCTACTATCGATCCGCGGTTAATATATCGTGAGCCAATAACTATGCAATTAGGATCCTGCCTTAACTCTTCTATTAACAGTGGTATGGTTTCTGGTGGATGAGAGAAATCAGCATCCATTATCAATATATTCTCTCCCTTAGAAGATTCTATCCCTTCTAAAATAGCTGAAATAAGACCAGTCTTATATTTTCTATGAATAACTCTAACCAAACAGTTTTGATTATCGACTTTAGAATGGAACTGTTGTTGCAATGATGCATCTCTACCGATATTACTATGGATATAGTTTTCAACTATTTTGCCAGTTTCGTCCGGAGAATTGTCATCTACTACTATAATTTCTGTAACAATATTAGATGGAAGATTACCCCTTATATCACCTATAAGTTTCAGGATATTTTCAGATTCATTATATGTAGGTATTATAATAGATAGACTTGGTAATTTTACATTTGATGCTAAGGCTTCTCTTTGTTCTAATTCCACTCTATCCATAGTCTTGGAATTAACCATCTATTAAGATTATGACTAAATAACCCAATATTTTTTATATTTTTATCTTCTTCAATAAGGATACATAGACGACATTATGAAAAAAGCAATAGTAGAGTAGAAACTGTATATATATAAAATATATCAAATCTTACGGTTTATCAAGTGTTATTATCAAGTTACTTGTAAATAGTAAACTGGTCTATTATCTTATTACTATTATTAGCATAAAACTTGCATGTTAGCATTTTTCCGTGATTATTTGTTATATCCACATTCAGTATCCCAAAACCTCTATACTGTTTAACAAAGTAGTCTTCTTTAGCTTTAAAAGGGTAAAGATCAATCCCTCCTGTACCTACTGTAGCAAATATCTGTCCTTCAGGATCTGCATAAGTGGTTATATTTGTACTTGTTTCTATTGGATGGCGTGAAAGAATGTTATTGAATTTGATGGGGTATGTTCTCTGATAGTTGTGATTATGTCCTTGAAGTACAAGGTCTACTCCATACTGTTCAAAGAGTGGATGATATGTATTTCTTAAGGAAGAAATAGCGGCATGCGTACTTGGAACGGTATACATTGGTCTATGGTAATATACTATAATCCAATCTATGTTTGGATCTGATGCTGCCCTTGAAAGGTCACTATTTACAAATTTATATTGGGCAGAATTTACATTGAATGAAACTTCTGTTGAAAGTGCAATAAAGTGTACGTTTTCGTAGTCAAATGAGTAATATTGTTCTCCAAGTCCGAAATGGTTCATGTATTTAGGCAGCTTTCCAGCCTCTTGGTAATCATGATTGCCTATTGCAATCTTCATTTTATCAGCTAAAGGATCCACTATCTTGAACCAGCACGCGGCAGTATTTTCATATGAATAGTCACCTAATCCAAGTACTAATTCTGGTTTTTTGTCTAATATGTTATTTACAGTATTTGTTGTATCCTCTGTACATCCCCAATCTCCTGCAACTGCAAAGTTAAATTCAGAAGGAGCAACGTATGTGGGGTGGTATGGTGGTCTCATCACACCATATACAATTATTATCACTATCATCAAAGAAGCAAAAGCAGAAATAATGACTAAAAGCTTATTCAACTATGGGGTTCCCTCGTATCTATACACGCTTTACGCTTATAAAACTCCATAATAATCCTTTTTGAGTGTTATGAAATAAATTTCAATGATAAGCAAGATATGTATAAAATAATTTTTGATTAAATAAAACAACATCAATAGAGGAGTGTCGAGACACAAAAAAACTATAATCGCTCAATTGTACATATCTTACAAAATCTCAGATACGACGAACCAGTATAAATACATGTAATATTGGCTTATCAAGATAAGATCTGTTTGTCATTATCAATGAATAGATAAGGGAATATTATCTCCAATTATTGTCATGATTAGTGGGATTAGTAACTTTTAAGCATGCCAAGAATGAAGGAATCTACAATGTTGCTTAATAATTGGCTCTAATTTTCCTCCACCCCCAACCCTTGCCCTTCATTAGTATTCGTACTATAAGGATATTGGTCAAGAGCGCGAATATTTAGATTTTGGACGCTTATTTTAGATAACGTGGTAGAATTCTTATAGTGTGTCTGTATTTGTTGACAGTATCGCTTTGTTGTTACCCTTTTTCAAATCGACTTTGAATCTCACCACCACCACCCCGTCTACAACAAAATAAAGAATCATGTTTGCCTTCTATAATACTATTATGAATCTTCGTTAAATTATGATAACTTTAATAATCATGATGATGATGATGATGACCGTCATCTAATCCATACTTTAGAAACCATGTTAAAGTAGGTCTTGCCATCATGAATGCTTTATTATTCTTTTCTTTGGCATCATCTGCATCATCTATAACGGCAAGATGCTGTGTAAGACTTGTCTATACTTCAAACTAAATGGAGTTCATGTTTAGTGTTATCAGCATACTATAATTGTATATAGATTTTTTCATTAGTAGCTGTGTTGCATAAATGTTCCTTATTCACAACATCTTACTTTTCTATCTAGATGATTTTCTTGGTAGCAAACATATTGTACAGCGATGCTTTTAGTATTAATTCCTTGGTCATGTTTGGGAATTTCCTAGCTGACACATATTATTCTCCAAACATTCTCTTGATTGATGAGAACACAGTTTCTGCTATCCATCTGTGTATATCCATAGCTTACTCGTCTTCTTCTTCTTTCTAGCGATAGTTAGAAAAAGGTAATAGTTGAAAAAAAGGACTGGTAATTAAAACTACAATAAAAATAAAGAACAAAAAACAAAAAATCTACAAGAGTCTGCTTTTTAATCGATAAATGATACATCCACTCAATAGATTCTCTTCTACTCTAATATCTCTACAATCCATGCTGGATGTATCTCATTCCATTCTCCGGCACCTTCATCAGTCACCCATGCTCCAACAACTCTAACTCTGTCACCATCTTTTGGTATTTCCACCATGCTAGAATCTTGGTCTTCTGGAACAATTTCTATTACGAGCAATCCGTCTGTTTTCGCATCGTTTTCTTCATTTAGCAGATTTTTATATCCATTTTCAACCTCTAAATACATCTTGTAGTCTCCATCATGCGCACGTCCAGAATCCTCTACTATACCAATTACTTCTTCACAGGATGATAATACATTCAATCTCTCTGGATCATATACGTCTTCAAGTACATTTCCTTCCCTGCATTGTTGTTCGCCTTCTTCATAATTCGTAGAGGATGCTACGTTAATGTCATCATCATCATTATTATTATTACCATTTTCTCTTTCATTTTCACTTGTGCTTATTAATGATATCTTTTCTTTATCGGCTTGCCTCATTGCTATACTTTCGTCTTCTTCTTCTTGCTGCTGTTGACCATTATTTATCGGTTCAGCTAATGCTCGTTGAGGAATAGCAAAGCTATCAACTATGGTTATTGTTGTTGTTGTGAGCATTAACGCTGTGATAATAGTCCAAATGATTAACATTGATTTGTACACACACAGTAGGCTTAAACACGTTATTTTAAGGAGTTGGTGCTATGTTATTATACATAGTATAATAATATCAAATATAATATCGAAATATCAATCGGTATTAGATAACCTGTTACCCAGATAGACCGATTTCAAAATATAGCACTGTTGCGGGTTATTTCGCTCTTAGTTCAGTATATTGATATTTGTATTAGGCTTAAATTAATGTCAAATTTTTGATATATCCCACGACTCCCCATTTAATTTTCTTTTTCGTTATATTTTTATTTATGATTGTTGTATGTAGCCCATACTAAGTTTCAGTAATTTTTACCATAGGCATTATAAAAGGAATAAACATGAATTATTTGGCCAACTAGTATTCATAGTTGAATCTACCTACCTATTTAGTAGGCTGACAGCTCAGGCATTTTTAAATGAACGTTTGCATTATAGGTATAAATTAATAATATAATAATATAGAAGACATCAATAATTTTTCGTTTCACCATAACATCATCGATAAACGGATAAAATTGCAGCATAACCTTAATATATGCTACGAGATGGGATGTACTGCTCCTTTAAATGTAATTTCGTTTACCTATCCTGCAATCGGACCAGCTAGTTGGAAACTTTTACATTTTTCTAATTTTTATACATGATTTGTCATCTTCTCCGAGAAGGAGAGAAATAATATCGCCAATGCATATTTGTCTTCTTTCTGCATCTCTACTATTAAAGCGAATTAACGCACAATGATTTAAAGATTGGCTTTAAAAAAGAATCTTTTATAAAAGAAGAGATTAGCCAGTAAGGTGTTGTTGTTAGAGAATGTTGTGATGGTCATACTCGCCTCTTTCTGGTTCTCGACTATACCGGTCGCCTTTCTGACTCTAGGTAGATTCTTAAAGAACAGAAATATTTTTGTTGAGCAAGATCTTCGGCGGATTTATAACGATCCCATAATAATTTTTCAGATAACTACTCGCTCTGCGACAAAGACACACGTTGTAAAGAGGGGAATTGATTCGATAATAAATTCATCATTAGAAATTAACTACAATAACTATCAAATTTGCATCATCACAGATGATGCAAAAGACAAAACTACATTAAATGGTGTTAATTGTGAAGTGATTGTAGTTGATAAGAAATTCACTGCGTCCGCAATCAAAAAAGGACGGGCTCTACAATATGCAGTTGAACATCGTCGCAAGACTAGTAAAAATATCCCCAAATATTGGATATTCCATATGGATGATGAAAGTTATGTTACAAATCAAACAATTATTTCTTTGCTGAAATTCATTAGAGAAGGTAATGCAATTGCCTCAGAAGGCCCAATCTTTTATCCATTAAAGTTCGAGTCTGCAAATCGATTAACAGCTATCGCAGAATCTATAAGGCCTTTTACATGCTATGATTGTGTTTCCCAAATGACAAATCCTCCTCCATTGCATATGCATGGAAGCAATTTACTGGTCAGATCAGATATTGAGGACTCGATAGGTTGGAATTTCGGACCGACGCTTGCTGAGGATCAGATATTTGGCTATAAGTTATATGAGAAGTATGGCTCAAAGGCTATGGGCTGGCATGGAGGAATATTGCTTGAACAACCTCCACTCAACATCAAAGACCATTTCATGCAACGACGTAGATGGGTTCTCGGAACTTTGCAAAATATGCATAGATTTCCATCTGTACACAAGTTTAAGCTAATGTTCAAGTTAATGACATATTTCATGGGATTTGTTTCAGGTGTCGTTTCTACTATTCTTTATTTCTATGCTTACATTCCAAAAGTCTTGTTATTACTCTCCATCAGTGAATTTAATTTAGACATAACCTCATGGTTTGATAAACTGATGAATACATTTTACTCTGAAGGAACGATAAATTCATCAATTAACGGCAGCAGTCCTCTTGATCCGACGCTTGGCTTAATCTTACTATTTCCCTATATTATGTGGCTATTTTCATACCAATTGGGATTATTCCTTAATATAAGATATTTAAAGATTAGTTTGATTAAAAGAATCATGTTGCATCTACAAACGCTATCTTTGTCTTTTATCATCGGGCTCCTTGAAACCTTTCCTGCTTTCTGGGCAATGCTTGAATATTATATTCGAGATAAAACAAATAGAATGAAAATAATCTATGATTTCTATGTTATAAAAAAATAATGTTATGAATTTATTTATTTATGTTAAAATATTGTTCGTGAGTGAATGTTCACATAATCCAATATTGTTGCTGAGATTGCATCTACTATGTGCTAAATTTTATCTGGAAGAATACTATTAGAAGCATTAAAAAATTGAATGCCCTGGCTTTATCCTTTAGTTATATTATTTTTAATTAAGTATTATTACTTGTGCTTTTGTCTTGAACATTTATGTCATTGCCAATGGATTCTCTCTTATAGTATTATTTTTGAACGTATTATTAGTAGAATTTTCATAAAGATAGATATACCATTTGAATGGCTACCCTTGATCATATTATGCTGAATCGAATTATCGTAAGGGCTTCGAGTAATTATTACACCTAACGAATTTCCATCGATTGTGTTATTAGCTATTACATTTCTAGATAATTGGATAGTATTATACCCGAACCTCCATTGTGATAGATTGTGTGTATATCAACAAGAATGCGAATTAGCAGTCATAATCTGCTTTCATTATTTAGCCGTAAGTATTGGTAAGAGTCTTGTAAGCAAGGGATAGTCGTTTTCTGTAAAGCTGTGGTGGTGGTGGTGGTCAATTAGAACTAGAAAATCTAAAAGTCCACAAATTTCATCTATTTTCTATATACTATCAGCAATATTGTCAAGTTAAAATCTTCATTTCAAAACAACCTCTGATGCTTTACACTAAATGACTACTGGGTTCTTTACAATGCTGTTAACTATCTGTTGTATATTGATTATCTAACAAACAAATAAAGGATGTCAATAACATTTGAATTTCAAAGTCAAGCCAGAGAACTAAATCATTAAATATAGTAAGAAGAAAGTCAAAAAAATATCAATATGTTTAGGCTTCCATGCATACATCCTCATCTCTTTTTTATCTTTTGTGTATTTATTGCAGCTATTGTTTTACTTTCTGATATTAGTAATATTATTAATAAGGAAAAAATTCTTCTTGTATATGCTCACATATTTACAGATAAACAGAGTGCTGCTGTTACAAAGAATATCGGCAAATATCAGATAATTTTTCTTCCGTTTCCTAATAATATCTTAGTCAATGACAATTCCACCAAACTAAATTTCAGTCTTATGGAAAATAAGACAGATGTTTATAATGTATTTGTATCTTTAATTATAAAGGATAGAGACTCAGGAAATATAGTCGAACAAACTCCATACAAATTTTATGAATTTGGAGACATCACTTTTCGCTATACATTTCAAAATATTAGTGATTATATAGTAACGTTTCAGGCTAAAATAAACGGAGATCCAAACTACAAAGTAACTCCACTAATATCTAATTTTGATATTTCAGTAATGTCCAGTGAGATTCCCTTTATTGCATGGATAATATATCTTACTCCTATCCTAGCTGCTATAGTTGGGATTGTTATATACATGGACTTCTCTATGAGGAAAAGGAACAATGACACTAGATATGCTACAAATCAGAAAGAAAAAAATTTTGACGGGCTTTCTTAGTGCCAAATATTGTATTTAG
>DATFPS010000249.1:0-2530 GCA_035264705.1 Nitrososphaeraceae archaeon
AGAAGAGGATTATTTTAAAGATAAAACCAGAAAAAGTATTCTATCAACCCCCACGATAAGTGACAATTGTCATATTCAAAATATGAGTTAGCATACTAACAAATCAGACTAGATTGCTGCCGTTGTTTTTTATCTTTTAAAGTAGATATCATTATACACTCTAATCAAAATATATTTTAGCCAAAGAGTAATACTTCACTTGATATGAGTATGATAAAAGTTTCCTATAGATGATGGTAAATCTATAGACTGCCATTCATAGACAGATTTTGTATCTGAAATAGAATTAGATGATCTATTGCTATTATTCTCTTCAATCTATTGAGTTAAGAATGACCCTGTTCTACTCCACTCTCAGTCTTAATGTGTTAGATAAGAGACATCAGAAAGACTTATATGATATTCAATAGGTAATTTCCTCATAATTTTTTATACGTATTCATGTAATTTCTATTTGTAACGAGTGAGTTTTAAATATTGATAATAAGTCAGTACCTTTTGGTTATACAATTCTTTTTTCTATCTAATTCTGAGAGATCTTTCGCTGATTTTCCTAATCCTAAGACTGTAAAGCAGCTCCGACAATGCAATAGAAAAGGCAAGATACAGCAAATTATCTAGAAGAAAAGGTTAATGTCATAAGTGTTAAAGACTTGGCAATTGTCGTATACAATCACCATTATTCAATTTTACATTACCAAAAAACAATACTCTTCAACTACCTTTACAAACAATAACTCAAGTAACACCTGACGGTAATTGGATTTTCTTAAAACCATATGTAGTTGAGAAGCATATAATCTATCTTAAGTTAGGTTAAAAATATTGATGCTACGACTGCTACTGAAGCAAATGGCAGCAATTCTGCTTTTTTGGGTTCATACGGCTCCGACTAAAGTATCCTGTTATGTATCATTTGATATTAATAACAAGCTATGATAATTTCTTAGCACTTCTTCTTTTAATCAAACTACTACTGAGTAAAACTATGGAAGTAGAGAAGAATAGAAGTAATAGTCAGCTAAAGCTTTTAGTTGATAGTGTTGAAAGTAGATGTCGCTAAAATCTGCTACATTAGAATATCCCTATACTTGTTTTCAAATAGAGCATGTGTGTTTTTATGTTTTGTCTTTATAATCATAAACTCAGTACACATAACTTGCTGCTCAACTATAAATTATACCAATAAAAATAATCGACTTAACCTGTTGAGTCGCTACCTAATAAGAAAGATTTTACTAACTTACAGAAAACATGTTTTAAAAAATAACACAAAATAATAGAAAGGTAAGGCTACAATCTGAAGTTAACAGAACCAATAAATCTTAAAACAGCCTTTATATTTGAATGAATAAGAGGAATGTCGAAACTTTAGTATTAGTAGGCATGGCTGTATCCATGTTAATTTCATGGACATTGCTGACTTCTATTGATAATACTATTAGACAAGAAGCAATGGCTACTATAGCCACAATACCAATACAACAAACAACAGGAAACGCCTCCACTAATACATCTGTTCAAAATACAACATCTGATACAACATCTTTAGGTGATCCATTTTACAAGGAAATGACAAAGGCCACGAGTATAAGAGTAATAGATGTTATTAACGGACCAAAGGTAGAAGTCTCTTTCTCAGGTAATGGAACAATAAGAGATAGCATAAATGTAACAGATATTGGAACAATATGGACACTTCCAACTTCTGGTGGTATGATCTACAGTGAAGGACAAGGTGTACTAACTACACAACAAGGCGAGATGGCAACATATACTCAACAAGCAATAGGACAATTTACTCCTGAAGGCAGAGTTATATTCCAAGGATCGATGTTTTTTAAGACATTGTCTCCAACAGGACAACTAGCTTTTCTTGACAATCAAATGGGCATCTATAATTATGAATCAGATATTGCGGGAAATGCTATAAAACAAGTATGGGAGTGGCAGTAGGGAATAAGTCATCTTTGCATTTTCTCCTTAATTTTTTAGATCGTAATTTTGAGTTTTAAAGTGGTTACTTATTATTATTAGGATATGGGTTTAGAGGTCTTCTGATTTTATTTTTCCACTTTGACTAGATGATTTATTTATGTAAAAATGTGTCTAAAAGGAAAATAAAATCTGCAAATATGAGTCAAAATATACTACTGTTACTAGGTGCAAACCTTTTTATTGTTATTTGAAATGTGACAACATTATTTCTCTTAATATTTCTAAAGATTGAATTGTATACAACCCTGTTGCTGCATTAGTAATAAACTTGCTTTTGTGAATAACAAACATTATTTAGATAATGACAATGCAAGCTTAAATCTGAGCATTTGTTAAAACATACCGCATATACAATATGACATATTCATTACAGCCAAATCACGTTGGAGTGGTAGTTAGAAATACACGTCCACATGAGATTCAAAAAATAGTTGATTTACAAAAAGAATCATTTCCATATCTTGCACGTTATGGAAATATATGGCGTCCAGAAGAGCTAGAAAACCATCTTGGTATTTTTCCAGAAGGACAA
>DATFPS010000250.1:0-6226 GCA_035264705.1 Nitrososphaeraceae archaeon
AAATGAGAACAAAATTTGGTTTTACACAAGGTCTAAATGTTGCAAGACTGGGGCTAGACGAAACTCAGGTTATGACTGCTTGCCAGATAGCTGACAGGATGGATTATGATTCAATTTGGGCAATGGATCATTCAAACGTTCCACAGTGGAAAAATGCTGTTGTTAATGATGCATGGCTTATGCTTGCGGCTATTGGAGCTCTTACCCAGAACGTAGAGCTTGGCACATGTGTAACAGATGCCATCAGAAGACATCCATCTTCGATTGCGCTTTCGACCATTACTTTAGATAGAATTACACAAGGCAGGGCTGTTCTTGGAATCGGAGCAGGAGAAGCACAGAATGTAGTGGATTTCGGAATAGAATTTAGCAAGCCAGTAACTAAATTCCAAGAACAATTAGAAGTAATAGAAAGGCTTTTTGAATCTGATCCAGATAATCATGTCAATTACGATGGCATCTATTACAAATTAATTAATGCGTGCCTTCAGGCTAAAAGTATTCGTAAACCGCGACCACCAGTATATATTGCGGCAGGAGCACCAAAGACACTTGAATTATGTGCAAAATATGGTGATGGATGGATTCCGATAGGTTATACACCAGAATTATTCAGCTCTCATGCCAATGTGATTAAAGAGCATGCAAAAAAATCCGGACGAGATCTATCTAACTTTCAATTTGCGAATGATGTTGACATTTATTTTACAGATGATGGAGAAGAGGCTTGGAATAAGATGAAAAACGCAGTAAAAGTTAGCCTATACAAGCCAGAGCTGTTGAAAGTTCATAATATACCTCAAGACTCGGAATTTGACTTTCGAAAATACTTTACAGAATATGCCATGAATAAGCCAGAGCTTATGCAACAGATGAAGAGAGCTGCATTGAAGATACCCGATAGTGTTGCAAGAACAGCAATAGGCATAGGAAAACCAGATGATGTCATAGAAATGCTTGAACGCTTCATTAAAGCCGGCACAAATCATTTTATTATTAGGTACTGGGGGGAAGGTTACTTTAAGAACATTGAAATGTTTGGTAACAAGGTTATTCCGTATTTCAGAGACGAGGAAAAAAAGTAATTAATCAAGCATTCATATAATTATCAAGAGAAATAACAGACGAATCGTTTTTATCTTTTTCTCTTTTCATATCTTTATGTAAAAGTGGTTCAGCATCGAAACCGAGCTTTCTCAATGTCTTAGCAAAATCTATCGCGAATCCATGAAATGTGTAGACCTTTTTCGGAGTACATTTTTTTACAACTTGGACAAGATCCTTATAATCACAATGGTCGCTCATAGGCAAAGCATAATCAAGCCCCATCATGAATTTGTAGTTTGTATCAACAGCCCATCCGCTAAATCCTATTGTAATAGCTCCGTATCTCTCTTTCATGCGTTTTACAAAGCCATTTCTCCCATGAAGTAATGGCGTAATCATGATCCATGGCTTGTTTTTTGAAAGAAGGTTTTGGTCTTCGGCAGTGGAATGTTTTATTGTACTCTTCAACCGTACACCCAATTTGGAATAAATGGAGTTCATGTTATATACAGAATCATGTACATATAACGGATCCCAATGCTCAAAAAGTTCCGTCAATAGTTGCGCTTTACCCAAAGGGTAACCCATTAGAAGGACAGGAATTCCTTTATCATACATCCTAGAAATGATCTTGTTGGCGTTATGTACAACTTCGTGCAGATCAGGGAAAATATATTGCGGTCTACCAAACGTTGATTCTATTATTAATGTGTGGACGCGTGGAATTAGAGCCGGTCTCATAAATGCTCTTTCTTTAATTGAGATATCTCCTGTATAATAAATCTCGTCATCGTTTACTAACAATCCTCTTGAACCTAAAATATGTCCTGTATTAATTAGCTTAAATCCATCATCCTCCTCTTCTTGTGAATCACTTAATCTGTATCCCCGTGCTTCAGCAATCAACGAAGTTTCCTTTGATACGAGAGTCTTGCTTTTTACAAAATCATCTTTGCCACGCTTTTTATGTAAATGATCAGTATGCGCATGAGAAACGAATGTCATATCACAGTACGTCTGTCTATTAGGATCAAGCAATATTTTTTTACCACCGCTGTAAATAACGATACCGCATTGAGAAAAACAAATTTTAGCAGCCAATTGGTCAGTTTTAATTTGTTGTTATAAGTTGTATTTTAACATTTAGTATTCTTTATATTCTTAGGACAATACAAGATTGATAACAGAACAATTAAAAAAGGAACATTTGCGTATCTGTTAGGTATTTATCTTTAAGTATCGACAAAAACATTGTTGATCAAGCTTGGGATACTGATCTCGGGTAGAGGGAGTAATATGGCTGCCGTTCTTTCTGCAATAAAATCAGGAAATATAAAAAACATCAAGCCTGCAGTAGTAATCTCTAATAGAACTGATGCAGCGGGACTAAAAATTGCCTTCGAAAATTTTGGAATTCCTACAGAAATTGTTCAGAGCCAAGGTTTGAAAGGGTGGGATTATGACAAGAAGGTTATTTCAGTGTTAAAAAAATATGATGTAAGACCGGAGTATGGTCTGGTTTGCTTAGCAGGCTTTATGCGGCTTATTAGTGCTGAATTTGTAAAAGAATATCCTATGCGAATACTAAATATCCATCCAGCGTTGTTACCTTCATTTCCCGGCCTTCACGCACAGAAACAAGCAATAGAATATGGTGTCAAAGTATCAGGGTGCACTGTACATTTTGTAGATCAAGGACTCGATTCGGGACCTATTATACTTCAGAGGGCAGTAGAAGTGATGGACTCAGATACAGAAGAAGAACTCTCAGCAAGGATATTGAGAAAAGAACATGAATTATATCCTGAAGCAGTAAGGCTGTTTGCAGAAGGCAAAATAAAAATTATGGGTCGAAAGGTATTACTTGGAAGATAATTTAAGTTTGATATATGGGGACTTTTAAAATATGTAATTTATAAAGAAATGTATCCATGACTAGTAACGCAAAATAGTGCCTACTGATTTCTCTTGATTAGTTGACTGGAAAAATAATTGATGGTTTAGCGGTGGCGGATGATGTTAAAAAACAGGTAAAAAAAGCAGTTGACAAATTGAAAAGTCAGGGCATTCAAGCTAGCCTTGCTACTATACTCGTTGGAGACGATCCTTCGTCTGCTACATATATAAAAAATAAGCAAAAAGCTGCCGAACAAGTAGGAATTACTACAAGCGATCATAAATTAACATCGTCAGTTAGTCAGCGAGAATTAATGGACCTTGTCAATTCGTTAAACGAAGATGAAAAGATTCACGGAATCTTAGTTCAATTGCCTCTTCCTTCACATATCGACAAATTTGCTATATCTAACACTGTTAATCCTGCTAAAGATGTTGATGGACTTACACCATTCAATGCAGGTCTACTGTTTAGTGGTTCTGCCTATCTAAAACCATGTACTCCAGCAGGAATCATTCAGATGTTAGACTTTTACAATATTAATGTAATGGGAATGGATGCCATTATAGTTAATCGTAGCAATCTCGTTGGAAAACCTCTTGCTATGCTATTATTGGAACGGAATGCCACGGTAACAATATGTCATTCTAAAACTAAAGACCTTAAGATTAAATTGAGGCAAGCTGATGTAGTAATTACAGCAGTTGGCAACCGGGCAATTTTTACTCTGACTTCGGATATGATAAAACCGGATGCCATAGTAATCGATGTTGGAATTACAAGATACAAGAGAAAATTAACTGGTGATGTAGACTTTGAAAGCGTAAGAGAAAAGGCATCCTGGATTACTCCAGTACCAGGCGGTGTGGGACCTATGACGGTATCTATGCTATTAAAAAATACCGTCTCCGCCGCGTCTAAGAGAAAAGGGATTGATATATCTGATTTCAAAAAAGTCTGAAGCTAAAAACAAGATTAGGCAGTGGATTCTGCAGAAACGTAATACATTATCAGAGAGAGAAATTCATACAAGAAGCACAATAATTCAACAACGGGTTATCAGCCTTCCAAATTTTAAATCTGCAAAAGTGGTTGGCGCATATTATCCAAAAGGATCTGAGGTTAACACCCTGAATATATTAAGCAAAATTTTAGAAGGACAAAAGATTTTGGCATTGCCGGCAACTTTAGGAGATAAAATTTTGTTTTACAAGGTATCAAATATAAAGGATGTGGGAGATCAACTAACTTTAAGTAAATCTGGAATAAAAGAGCCATCACCATCCACTGCAGAACTTATAGATAAAATAGATATGATTATTGTTCCTGGCATTGCCTTTGATAGAAATGGGTATAGGCTAGGATATGGAAGGGGTTATTACGACAGATACCTTCAGAATAAAAAATGTGTCTTCTCACTAGGTTTAGCATTTGAAATTCAACTATTAGATAATAATCTTCCCCGTGAGCACTTTGATCAACGAGTTAATGCTGTGGCTACTGAAGAAAAAATTATGCTTTGCTAATCTCTCAATGCCTTCATTGCGATATCTTTTCTATAATATTGATCATTGTCTCCCCAACTTATTTTATGAACTGCAGAATATGCTTTATTTCTTGCTTGTTTAATGCTATAACCTAGTGCAGTAACTCCTAGAACCCTTCCTCCATTTGTTATAATTCTATTTAGCGAATCGCGTCTTGTACTGCCATGAAATATCATGACATTTTTAGCAAAGTCGGAACTAATGCCTTGTATTATATCACCTGTATGATAATTTCCTGGATAGCCCCTAGCAGACATGATAACACACGCAGCAAATTGTTTTTTCCATTTGAACGGTGGCATCGAATCTAATTTTCCTTCGTATGCTGCTTCGCAATATTCAAGTAAATCAGAATTCATTCTCATCATTATAGGTTGACATTCTGGATCTCCCATTCTCACGTTGAACTCTAGGACTGAAGGCTCGTTGGATTCTTTGTCAATCATGATCCCAGCGTAGAGAAACCCCTTAAAGATATTATTTTCATTTCTCATTGCAGAGACGGCTGGCAAGATTATTTTTTTGATTATTTTTTCAGTTAAATCATCGTCGATTAACAGGTTAGGAGAATAGCTTCCCATTCCCCCTGTATTCTCTCCTTTGTCGTTATCAAATATGCGCTTATGATCCTGACTAGAAGCAAATGGTAAAATTGTCTTGCCGTCGCATAGAACTATAAATGATGCTTCCTCACCTGACAAACGCTCTTCTATGACGACGCGATTACCGGCCGCTCCGAACTTTCTTTTAGTCATAATTGTATCTATAGCTTCCATTGCTTCATCGGCATTGTCGCATAATATTACACCCTTACCTGAGGCTAGTCCATCTGCTTTTACGACTAGTTTTGAGTTCTGTTTGTTAACATACTCTTTGGCTTTCTCCGTATCTGAAAATGTACAATAATCGGCAGTCGGAATTTTATATTTCTTCATCAATTTTTTAGCAAAATCTTTGCTTGATTCTAATTGAGCAGCCTTCCTAGTCGGACCGAAAATCATTAGGCCTTCTCTTTCAAAAGAATCAACTATTCCTTCAGCAAGTGGCGCTTCGCTGCCTACAATAGTAAAACATTTGTGTTCCTTTGCAAATAATGATAACTTGTCAAATTCCATAGGTTGTAAATCAATATTCTTATAAGTTCCGCCGTTGCCAGGTGCGAAATATATTTTTCTTATGTGCGGACTCTGCGATAGTTTCCATCCAAGAGCATGTTCTCTTCCGCCAGAACCAATAATTAAGATATTTCTTTCATCCGCCAATGAAGGAATATTAAATTGTTTCAATATAACGATTACTTGAATGCCTCGAGATAGAAAGGTTACCTAGTTTTCTTCTAGTCCCCTTTTATTCCATATCGATAATCTTCTAACATGGACATGGATATTCGAGATCAAACAAAAAGAGGATTGGCAGCTGCAAGCGAAGAGACGAGATTAAGAGTTGCAAGAAAAGGAGGAATTGCTCCACACAATTTAAGAGGCCTGGCCGCCGCAGACTCTGAAACTAGATCGAGGGTAGCAAAGGCAGGTGGCGATGCAAGAGCTCAAGACAAAGAAGGCCTAAGACATGCCGGAAAAAAGGGAGGTGAAGCAGTAAAAGCTGAATATGGAATAGAATTTTATCATTCAATAGGAGAAAAAGGCGGAGAGTCGGTAAAGGAGAAATATGGAATAGATTTTTATCGTGAAATTGGTGAAAAAGGTGGTGGGATTGTTAAGGAGAAATATGGACC
>DATFPS010000251.1:0-5427 GCA_035264705.1 Nitrososphaeraceae archaeon
CTATCATAACTTTGCGAATTTGTTTTTGTTGCCGATCTATGCCCATAGGTTATAATGGTAATAATTCCTAAAAAAGATATTATGCACTATAAATTAATTTTACAAGGCGATTATCGACCATATGAACACTTCTATATGACACGATGTAAATCACAGTTAACTACCTCTACATATTACCTCTACATATTATTGCTTTCAATGAGAATTATGTGTGGACCTGATAAGCGATATTTGCAACTAACAATTAACAAAAGGCATACTCGAAACTTTAAGATATGCCTTGACGTAACTCTTCAACATTATAGATTTTGCAATACCAGAAAATCTATGTATTATACCTATTCTGACGCATCTCAAATGTAAGAAAGTGCATTGATCTCTAGTATAACAATCTAATTATGGGATTAGTATTTTCTGACTCGTATAAACCTTTTCTATATAATACATAATCTGCTTTTAGGACAGAAGAATTGTGTGATTCCTATGCAAGAACTAAAAGCTAGTGATAACTTTGAATTTTATAACCTTTTCATATAGACGTAGGTCTAAATCGCAGGAGCGCGCCGATTTTTCCTAAGCTAGCCAACTGTGCACCTTCCTCCGTCCTACCTGATATAATTTCTAGCTTACCACCTGTCATGATAGTCATTTCTTCTAAGTAATCGACAATATCTTTTTCACTACTTTCAAAGTCAACTGCTCCACACGAAGGGCAAGGTTTTGATAATATGTCCTGCCTATCTGAAATCAACTTTGGCCTATCCATAAAATGCTCTTGAATGTTACCACATCTTTTACATTTTACATCCAATTTCAAATACCCAATATCGTCAGTAACTATTACGAGGTCAGCAATACCATTTTTCAATGCTTTTATCACATCGAAGATCCCATATATGCCTAAACCTCTTCCGGAGTATACCTCACTCATGAATTTTTTTAATATTTTTTTTTCTTCCATTAGGCGATATTCTGTCATTACGCCTTGCTCATTTATTTTGTCAATGATTTCCCTGACTCCTTCATCTCCAGAATATGAGGAATCTAGTGTAGATATAATGTTATTCTGCAATCTATAATCAAGATACTCCTCTTTCAGAAAATTATCCTTTGTTGGACCTGGCCCACCTATGATGATACCTCTTACCTTGAATTGGTCTACAAAGACTTTTTGAGCATGATCTGCGACTCTATGATAAAATTCGTTTAATTCATTGTCGCGAAGCCGTTCAAATCTCCTAGCGGATTGTCCTCCTTGTCTATGTTTTCCCGCGACACCAGAAGTTAGAGTATCTATGACCTCCCATCTATCTCCAGTTAGAATCCCAAGACCAGCCTCCTGGGTGTCTAAAGCCAATATTCCTATTACCTTATCATCTTTCATCATATCTTTTAGATGATCTATCCAGAAATGATCATCACATCGATAAAGATTAATTTGAATGGGTTTAGGTGGAATAACAGAATAGAGTTCAATTTTTTCTGTACCGAAACCTTTGCCAGTTGGAATAGCTCCACAGAAAATGACAAGACCATTTTCAGGGGGTTCTTTAAAGAGTTTAAGATGTTCTATGGTTCTACTTAAGGCATCTTGGACATGCGTCCTAGTTAAGTCCGACTTTATGTTGGACGCAGTTCCTGCCTCATTCCGTAATTGAGATATAATATCAAAAATTGGGCGTCGTGGTGGAATATATACAGTCACTAACTCTGTCCCATGACCTGATATATTCGAAAGTTCATTAAGCATTTTTGTCAATTTATATCTTTTAACGGAGTCCCATTTGGACTGATTAGTATTTGAATTCATGCGGCTAATAAGAACGGAATTGATTTGTAAAGTATATAAGGCTATCAAATATTAGGATCGAAAACTAGAGATGTTTAAAATGACTCTATTTCCACATCCATTAGGGGACTAGAATATTCTATAGGATCAGAGGACATCAGTAAATTATTATCTTTCTTTAAGAGAATGTACAAAAAAAGTAACTGATGCGAAATTATAAATCGGTATCGAAAGAAAATAAATGTATATACAATGCTTCCGAAGCTTGAATATATTAAACAAGCGAGAATTAGACTAAGTATCACGCAGCGCAAATTAGCATTACTAACAGGAATCAGCACATCCATGATTAATCAGATTGAATCAGGTAGATGTAAACCGAGTTATGAGACTGCTAGAAAGATATTTGAAATTTTGAGTTCTCTAGAAGGTCAATCCTCGATGAAGGCTGGCGATATATGTAGTCGCAAATTGATTTCTGTACAAAAGCACGATACTCTTCATGCTGCAATTAATAAAATGAGAAGTAATTCGATAAGCCAGATACCTGTATTTGATGGTTCTCGAGTGGTAGGAATATTGAGTGAGGATGCTCTTGCAAAAAGCATGGTAGAAAAAGATGAAAAGAAGCTAAGAAATATCATGATCTTGATAATAATGGAGCCACCACCACCAGTTGTTGACGTATCAACACCTGCAAAGGCTCTTGTCCCCCTAGTGAGATTTGCCAAATGCGTTTTAGTCAGCGAAAAAGGAGATGTGATAGGGATAATAACTGTAACTGATACTTTAAAAATGGTAGAATAAAATTCATTCACTTATTTTTTCGAGGCCAATACAACAGTCTGCAGACTTTATACATTCACCACAAATATTAAGTCCATTATTTTCTGGCAGAGAGCATTCGCATAACACACATTTCTTCTTCTCTTTGTTTTCTCCATTTAGATTTTCTCTTAGCAATATGATCACATAAACGAAAAAGGATATTTTAATTCTTCCCTTAATTATTAGATTTACGCTTTTCTTATCTGCCCTATGTCATTACTGGAGAGATCTTTATACGCTTAAAGGAATTTCAACCTTCTTCCATAGTGTCCTGTTTTTGTGATCCATAAGTTCAACAGCATACTTATCAAGCAATTGTCTTCTAATAAAATCAGAATCGTTAAATTTTTTTTCAGTTCTAAATTTATTTCTGATTACAACAAGATCTTCAATTTCTTTTTTTTCAGCATCTGTAGGTTCTAATACTCTGAGACCTAATATTTCCATACAATGGTTAAAAGTTACTAGAGCTATTTGAGACATATCCGACGTAAGATTATCATTTGCTGCATAGCGATTAATATCTGCAACAAATTTCATAAAAATTGTAAGAGCAAGCGATGTATTCAAATCATCTTCTAATGCAGCTGTAAATTCTTTAATGGATTCGTGAGTCAACAATTCTATGGCTTTGAGCTGTCCTCCACATCCATTCGCAAATCGCAACTCATATGCACAGGTTTCTATCTGGCGCCATCTCTGCATGGCTTCTAAAAGAATTTTATCTGAGAAATCGAGTGGTTTAGAATATTGAACAGAAATACAAAAAATCCGGAGAGAATTTGCTCCCCATCGATCAAGACCTTCTCGAACAGTTATGATGTTGCCAAGAGATTTTGACATTTTTTCCGAATTAATAGTAACCATGCCAGTATGTAACCATAATTTGGCGAAGAGAGTTTCAGAAAAGGCTTCTGACTGGGCAATTTCATTTTCATGGTGTGGAAATATAAGATCATTTCCACCTCCATGTATCTCAAAAGGACTTTCAAAGTATTTCAAAGCCATTGCAGAACATTCAATGTGCCAACCAGGCCTGCCTCTTCCCCACGGACTATCCCATGTTGGTTCCTCCGAATAAAATTTCCATAAAGCAAAGTCAAGAGGATCCTGCTTAGACTGATCTATTTCGATTCTTGATCCTGATTCTAATTCTTGGATACTTTTTTTTGATAAGTTACCATATGTTGAAAAGGACCTGACGCGAAAATATATGCCGTTAAGTGTGATATACGCATAATTCTTATTGATGAGCCCTTCAATCAGATTTATCATTTCTTTTATGTGCTCAGTTGCACGTGGGAATTGATTTGCAGGTAGTACATTTAGATGAGAAAAATCAGTAAAATAACTTTCAATGTATTTTGCTGCTATGTCTTTTGCAGCCACTCCTTCTCTTTTAGCACGATAAATTATCTTATCGTCCACATCAGTAAAATTCTGAATAAAGTTTACAATATATCCTTTAGACTCGAGATATCGACGTAAAACATCAAAAACAATTATTGTTCTTGCATGACCTATATGCGAGTCATCGTAGACCGTAACTCCGCACAGGTAAATCCTAATAATTTTGCGTTGTGTGTTAATCTCTTCGATCATTCTTGTAAGTGTATTGTATAATCTCAAGTTACGAAACCTCTAGTCATGAATACTTTTTAATCTAATTATCAAAATTTATCATTAAATATTTAAATGTCTATAAAGATCTCATTATCTTTTATATTAATCTTATATGTTGTTAGTTTTACCCCTTCTAGATAGTCTAACAATTCACCAGTTTTGATATTATAATGCCAGGAATGTAATGGACATTCAACTACTTCACCGTCTATTTTTCCTGGGGCCAAAGACCCATCCTGATGGCGGCAAAGCGCCTCAATAGCATAATATCTACCATTTGCGTGGAATAGAGCAATTCTTATTCCGTTTACGTTTATCTCTTTTCCATGGTTCTCCTTGATATCTCTCTCATCGCCTACCTTGACCCATGTCATTAGGATTCTTCTTTATAAGATCATTTACGACTATAAAATCTTATCAAGAATTTAATTAAGCAATGAATATTTTGCATTTTATTTCTGCTCGATGGGGCATATCGTCTCATTGAAGTCGCCTTTGATGATTTAGAAAACGAAACATAGCAATGGCCTTAAGGGAACTATTATAGACGTAACTGACATGACTGATTTTAAACTATAAGTATCCATACGATATTTGTTATCTGAATGTATAACATAAACCATATTTAGAAGGCATATATATTATATATATTTTAAATTGATTGACGTGATTAAACATTAAAATATTATATTTTATTATTGTTGTGTTTCTAATTTCGGTTACTACGGCTATAGAATATAATGCTCATGCACAAGAGCATATTGTGAGTTTTTCTGACGGTGACGATTTTCCCATTATTAATGATCCAAATTTAAAGGTAGAATTGATAGTTCAAGGATTGGATCTACCTACTACTATGGCTTTTCTGGGGGATAATGATATATTAGTTTTAGAGAAGGACAAGGGAACAGTTCAGAGAATTGTAGATGGTAAGATGCTCCCAGAACCCCTACTTGATGTTAACGTTGCGACTTCTGTTGAAAGATGTATGTGTGGAATTGCTGTATCACAAAGTAGTAGTAGTGGTGGTGGTGGTGGTGGTGGTGGCACTGGATTAACAACAACAACATATGTTTTCTTATATTATACTGAAGCAGAACTAACAGATAGCGAGGATGTTATTGAAGGAAAAGCTCCGCTAGGCAACCGACTTTATAGATATGAATTAGTAAATAATAAATTAATAA
>DATFPS010000252.1:0-2482 GCA_035264705.1 Nitrososphaeraceae archaeon
GATGGCAGTTGTAATAAGAACAGGTTGAAATGCAGTTGCAGGAATATTATAACCAAGCATTTGTAAAAAAGGAAGTGGATAAACAGTAAATATCCAGAATCCTAGAAGAATGGCTATAATAATCTTATTTCTTCTAACTACACAAAGAAGACTAATTTTATTTATCTTACTTCTATCACAGTTAATACATTTTGTAGTATATCTTCCTGTTATATCTACCGGTGCTATACAAGAAGAGCATATTTTACTTTCACAAAAATAGCATTTCTTACTTGCAAACTTTGAACCACAAATAGCACAATTACTAACCATTCCTTCCTATATAGTATACAAATATTGAATATTAATTATCCTATACAAATATTATACGTTACATCTAGGTGGCAAAACATTAAGATAATATACACATTTAGTACTTAAGAGGAGAACTAGATTTATCGGTGTATAATAAATACTGTCTTATACTTATATTCAATATAGCTAAAAAATACTAAATTGTATGTTAAGGGGGCGAGATCATATAATATTATTCTTTTTGTTGTGCTTCGCATAACTCTGTCAAGACGCCATGCAAGGACTTCGGATGGATGAAAGTGATCCTCCTGCCGTAAGAACCAGAACGTAATCCGCCTAACATTTTCATTCCTTTAGCTGAAGCTTTTGCAACATCTTTTTCGATATCGTCAGCAGTGATGGCTATGTGATGTATACCTTCACCCCGTTCATCGAGAAATTTTTTTATAGGACTATCAGCAGAAGTAGGCTCCATGAGCTCTATTCGGGTATCTTCTAGCTCAAGCATAGCGACCTTCACTTTTTCATTTGGTACAACTTCCAATTCAAGTCGATCTATATTTAAAACACTTTGATAATCTTTCAATGCTTCATTGACGCTCTTAACAGCTATTGCAATATGGTCTATTCTCATTTGTATTCACGATTAAATTATACGTCAAAAAACACAATAATTTCTTTTGCAATTTAGAGATATAAAAGTATTACATTTATTATTTATCAGAAAAGTAAACAACACGTCAATAAGAAAATTAATGAGAGAAGAAAAGTCAGAACCGTCTAATTTAAAAATACACCCGTTTGAGAACGCAGATCCTCAATATTATAGGGACCCTGTTGTTTATGGGGGCGATATCGTCTATGCTGAATCAAATTTTTCGTCTTTTCATGAGTATCCATTGATCAACAGACATTACAACAAAGACAATCGCATGACAAGATACGATACAATCTCAAAGCATCATCGAGGACCTATTTAATCATCTGATAATGCATTGATCTAAGATAGCTTCTTATCAAGAAGATTCTCAAAAGTACATGTTAAATGCATACAATTTCAGACTTAGTATTTATTCGTGAAGAGAAGCTGATTGCATAAAATACTGTAATTTAAAATGACACCTTAGGTTCATATCTTCCGAATATCTGCCCAAATGTATTACTTATCTCTCCAAGAGTAACATGACTCTTTACCGCGTTAATAATATGTGGCATCAAGTTATCATCCTGGTTTTCTGCGGCCTTTTTCAATGCAGAAATGGCATGGTCAACCTTTATCTTGTCTCTAGAACTTTTGAGGTCATTTAACCTAGCTACCTGTCTTCTTTCGATTTCTGTATCCATAGCATTTAGATTTGGTTCAACACCGTGTTGGTCTTGAAATTTGTTTACGCCAACAATAATTCTCTTTTTTTCATCGATATCCTTTTTCAATTGGTAAGCATTTTTGCGAATTTCGTCTTGGAAATAGCCTTTTTCCACAGCTGCTAGCGCTCCACCGATACGATTGATTTTCTTCAAGTATTTATCAACTTCTTCTTCTATCCTATTTGTCAAATATTCAACATAATAAGAACCGCTCATGGGATCTACCGTCTTTACAACACCAGTTTCTGTTGAGATGATTTGTTGAGTTCGAAGTGCAATCTTCACAGATTCTTCCGTAGGTAAGGCTAATGCTTCATCCCTTGAATTAGTATGTAAAGATTGACATCCACCCAAAACTGCGGCGAGCGCCTCAGTCGTAACCCGAACAATGTTATTATCAACTTGTTGAGCAGTTAATGATTCACCACTAGTCTGAACATGAAAACGTAAATGCCATGATTTTGCATTTTTAGCATGGAACTTGTCTCTCATAATTTTAGCATAGATACGCCGTGCGGCTCTAAATTTAGCTATTTCTTCAAAGAACTCCATCGTACAACAGAAGAAGAATGATAACCGTGGAGCAAAATCATCTATTCGCAGTCCTCTTTCAACGCACGTTTCAATATACTCAATAGCATTGGCAAAGGTAAACGCTAATTCTTGGATAGCATTTGAACCTGCTTCCCGCATATGGTAACCAGATATACTAATAGGATACCATTGAGGAACATTTTTTGAACAGTACTGTATCATATCTCCGATGAGTCTTATAGAAGGCTTAGGAGGATAAATATAGGTATTTCTGGCGATATATTCT
>DATFPS010000253.1:0-2267 GCA_035264705.1 Nitrososphaeraceae archaeon
CTCTCAAAAGACTGATCTGAAATATATGTCGCCATTTCCTGTTGTAGTATCGCTCCATACAATATATGCATGATCTTCAGATGCTACTATACGCGGTAACACAGAACTTCCCTGGTTGCTACTTAAATTAACAGCTTGACTGAAATTTATCCCTTCATCTTTACTAAACGTAAAAAAGATTTCGAACATTCCTGGATATGTGCGTCTAAAGAGATCACTCCATACGACGTACAAGTTACTTTCTGATGCAGCAATTTGTGGAAAGTCTGCTACTTCGCCAATATTTTCGCTTAATATTTTTGTGTCAGTTATATTTTCTCCATTATATAGGACTCCTCTAAATCTCACCTCCCAATTTATAGAAGTATCATTTCCTGCAGTATCATCTTCCCAGACCGCATACATATTCTGTCCAGTTACATCTATCTCTGCATCAAATGAATCACCTGGATTTTTTGTTAAAACCCTTGTATTTGTGAAGGTAGATCCACCATCTGGACTTGCCCTGAATAATAGATCAAAATTTTTAGAAGAATTATTTCCAGAACGGGAGTTATCTTCCCAAACGACATAAATAGTATTTTCATATACCGCTAATTGTGGCGAATTCGCGTTTACTTCTTTTTCTTGACTGAGAACTCTCGTAATACTAAAGTCATTGCCATTATCGTGACTAGCTCTGAACCTTATTCTGCCTTTATCAAACGTTTCATCTTGCCAGACTACATATACGTTATTTCCAGTAGCTTTAACATGTGGAAAATGCGCCGCTCCATCAAGGTTTGTGCTCAAATTTTTTCGAAAACCAAATGAAACGCCATTATCAGTACTTGCTTTAAAGTACATGTCGCCATTTCCTGATGTGTCATCAGTCCATGCGATGTAAACATTATTTCCTGTCGCAGTTATTTGCGGATCGGTTGAGCTACCAGTATTGTTGCTCAAGTTGCCCGTAGTACTAAATGAATTACCGTTATCAGAACTTCTCTTAAAATAAATGTCATTGTTTCCAGAACTATTGTCACGCCATACCACATATACGTTAGTCCCGACCGCTGCTATTTGTGGTTTGTCAGATTGTCCACTATTATTACTCAAGTTTTCGATACCATTAAATGAAGTTCCATTATCTGCACTTGCTGAAAAGTAAATGTCATCGTTTCCAGAACTATTGTCACGCCATACACTATAGACGTTGGTTCCAAAAACCGCGATTTCTGGATTAGATGAGAATCCAGTATTGTTACTTAAATTAGTAAGATTGCCAAATGACTGAGCATGCGCAGATTGAGCTAATAATAATAATAAAATATAATTAATAAACACTAAAAGAACTATTAATGCTGACATAACACTTAGAATATTCATAGTCGTTTTTTTGTATAAAATCTGGACGGAAAGATTTTTTCGTTCATAATATTGTGTTTTTGTCAATATTTAAGAGAACATGAAGACCTTTATATGTTTCTTATCTAAAGGAAAGTGTAGAGGAGATAATTTGTGAACCTTTAACGCTAGCTAACATTATGATCAGTTGCTATTCTTATTCGCATCTTTGTCTTGTTAGCTCTTATTTTCGATAAAATTGCATAATATGCTACTCCTTTAACAATATCCTACCATATCATATTATCTCATGTTTTATTCAGTTATCAGAATATATCAAATATGACAGGAGGAGAGCTGTACTGTATTAACCCATCTGAATATATTCAGGATCAGTGTATTTTCATTATCCACAAGTTCCTCAAATCATATCTACATCAAATTTTTTTGTCAATTATGCCATTCCTGTAATTTCTAAAATTCAGTTAAATCTTGATTAATGAGGATATTTATCGTCACGATTAACCATTTTTATTGTCTATAATTACCTGTCATACGATGCAAACAAGCATCATGACTCCTTTATATTGTCCTACGCTTTCTTTAATATTAGTTTAATGCTATGCTATTTTCTTTTTTGATAGACGATGATGATTAATATATGTATATATGTATATATATATATTTTATTTCGATATAATCTCTGCAGAAAGAAATATTATTTTTCCACTAGTTTATTTAGTGAAAAATGCAGAGATATGGATATGTGTTAGGACCACAGAATGAGGCTCAGAAAAATAAAGAATATTTTTTATTAGTTATTTAGTAATTGCTTCTTATTTCAATTTCTTTTGATCGAGGGTTTTGCAGCATATTTGAATAGGGATATTTCTTGACATTATACTTAGTATTATCATCGGGAACAACTGTGTCTATTGTTT
>DATFPS010000254.1:0-9886 GCA_035264705.1 Nitrososphaeraceae archaeon
CCATGCTTCCTTGAAAGCCGCTACATTATCATAGAAGTTTTTCTTGTACCCATCTGGGACTGCACACAATACGCGTTCAAACATTTCTTTCTCCTCTTTTAAGATGCTAAAGTACTTGACAGATTCTTCATTTATCCGTGATGGATGCCATCCAAGCGCATGAGCATTGGTACGTGCAAGTTCCATAGAACGTTCAAGACCACCTAACGCATAGCCTGCAATACGTTCTGAAACAGACAAAAACCATCCTAGATCTTGATAATATTTTATTTAGAGAGAAAGAGAGAGATATCAAGAGAGAGATATCAAATAAGAGGATGGGATCGCGTATTGCAACAATTATAGAAACTCATAACAAACTATAAAAAATGATAATAATTCACTCATGCGAATGTGACTCCTATGTAATCCTAACCTGCTGCACGATCAGCTGTATTAACAGTTTTAAGAACAACTCATACTTTGTGTTACAGTGTGGAAGACATATTCCAGTTATTCTTAAATAATGCCTTTGAGATTTGTGTTTTATAGTCTTTTAGTACTATATAATAATAAACTCTCTTAATCTTCTAAAATATGCTAATCATGTAGCGTATAAAATTTGTAAAGTTGACCTGTCTGCTTATTAGCATATTTCCAGTCGCCAAGACTATGTTTAGCCTCTACGAATTTATTTTTAATTTGTGGATATAATATATCATATACGTCTTCCCCAACTGAAATTTTGTTTGGATTAGTTAGCGAAGTTATTTTTGCAGATATGCTCATACAATATCCAAGAATATCATTTAAAGAGATTTTGTCATGACCATACTGTACGATTACATTTTCACCTTCATCTATACCTATTTTCACGCCGAGTTCTGGATAATCGTATTGATTTAGTATAGGATTAATTCCATTTTTAATTACAGTTATCATGGATTTTGCGCATTGGACTGCATTATCACAAGCAAGCAATTTCTTGTATCCAGATGGAAAAAAAGCAATTACTGCATCACCTACATATTTTAACACATAACCCCTATAACTCTGTACAATACAGCTCATTTCATATAAGAATGCTCTAATTATAGTAACAAATTTATCTACAGGTAAAGTCATACTCATATTAGTTGAACCAACTAAGTCTGCATACATAATTACAAGTGAAATCTTTGAATTTACATGATTAAGAAGAAAATCTTGGCTAGACTTTAAAGATAAATCATATCGATAATGTCTTTTTAGTGCTCTCCATATTCTGTCTTGTGTTTGAGCTACAAGTATTTCTGAATTGATTACTGTCATTCTCACTATAAATTGAATCCTGTAGTTAGTTAAGGTTACGTAAATATTAAGTTAAGAAATAGTGAATATAATAACTTTTACCTCTTATAGCAGGGGGCAAAATTTCTGCATTATCTCCACTTTTAGCCAAGGTACATCGACTACTAGCAATAACTGACCATTGGGCGCCAAATAGTTCTAAAGTTTGACGTATAAAATCAATATTCTTCAGAGAATCAACGATTCATGCATGTGTTTTCAACACGATTCACGATTATCGACCGTACCCCAAGAGGCTGACTTGTACTATTTTCGTACTTTTAGCTTTCGGCATATATCTAATACTGGGTAAACAAAATGGTATATATCATTACAGAATATTAAGGGAATCCCATTGCAAGATCAAGTTTTGCTGCTCGAATATATCCATTTCTGATGATTACCATAGAGGCCGTTTACGCCTTTAAGTACTTGGCAATGACTAGATTAGTATTCCGCTTGCAGGTAGTATTTCAGCAGAATTTACTATTGGATTTATGAAAGGATGATGATAACAGCAGAGTATCCTAACTTATCAGGTGTTGGTATATGCACTTAATATTGTCTATATGGCTAGTCGTTAACATATTCGTAGGATATATTCCATAGTTAACTAACACTGGAATGCAAAATAGTTGTCAGAAAGTATATTATGGTTCTTATTAATTCACTTAAAATGTAACATATCTATGTTCCTAGAAAGAAGAAAGAAAGAAAATTTTGTTTGAGTTAATATAATATATCATAATGGGACCTATTAAAGGGACAAGATTGAAGTGGGGCCAGTGGGATTTGAACCCACGACCGCCAGCGCCCCAGGCATGTACCTCCCATAGAGATGGTATCCTAGACCAAGCTAGACGATAGCCCCCTGTGCAAATCAGATAGGTGTACCTCTTTTAAATGTACAGTAGTTGTCAAAATAATATCATTATTAATGCAGAAATCAACTCAGAATTGAAGTGAGGCGGGACTCATAAAAATGAATTTCTCAAAATAAAAAAGCTATTGTGATTAGCCCTAAATATGTTATGTATGTGAATAACCTTATATTGTCCGATGGACGGATTAGCTACCTATATAGATAATAGTACTTTAATGCATTTCTTATGGAAGAAACGTTTACTGCTATATTTTGTTATTAGGCTAATTTTGTTAATCTCGATATCCTGAAAACCGTGGTTGATGTAACATATCTATGCTATTTGAGTATTTGTTTTCCTTATTAAATAATTACATACCTAACTAAACAAATAAAATAATCAAATCGCCTTCATCCTTCTAAACGATAAAATTCCAAATACGCCTAAACCTGCTGTAAATGCAATTAGTATGCTTATATCTACTTCAAATGGTTTGCTTCCTATGCCAAGCATAGTGTTCCTGAGCGCATCTACAGCATAGGTAGCAGGATCGATTATAATTAAAATTGAAAGCCAATCAGGAAGATTATCTATTGAAAACAGAGCACCACTTAAAAAGAAAATGGGGAAGACCACAAAACTTACAATCATCTGGAATCCTTCTAGACTGTGCATATAACTACCAAGAGCGAGACCTAGGGATGTTAGTGAAAACGATAGAAGCAAAACAACTACGACAGTTTGGACTAAGGATAAAGTAGTATAATGAATACCTATAATACCTCCAACTATCAAAAGTATAGAAATCTGAACTAGCGAATTCGTCATTCCTCCAAATGTCTTGCCTGTAAAAATAATTCCTCTGCTGACAGGTGCTACCATTACACTTTTTAAAAAGTCAAATTTTCTGTCCCATATAATATACGATCCATAAAAAATGGATGAAAATATGATAGACATACATACTATCCCAGGAAAAATGAACTTTTGATAATCTACATTTGCAATAATGCTATTGATGCCATTTGAACCCATCCCGGAGCCAATAACAAATAACCAAAGTAGTGGTGTGAATGTAGATGCTACTAGCCTGCTTCTTTCTCTTAAAAAGACTTTAAATTCTCGAAGCCAAATAGCGTATAGTTTTCCAGAAAGTCTTTCTAAACGATTCCGAATACTGCTATAGACATCATTAATATGATGGGCATTTGTTTTCATGAACCTACCATGCAGAAGTGAGGAAGAGGAATAAAATTGAAGTGTTTAAGATACTTTAACTCCTATACACAGAATTAGTATATATATATATATCCTTCTGATTCGAATTTTCATTCAAATCCTAAACGAAAATTTCTTCCAACACTTAGATTTGCTGATTATGATTCAACTATAGACGGCAGCTCTACTTGAAGCGGCTCGGTCCAAACAGCAAAGGTATCCTTAGTGATACCCATTTCTATAAAATTGTTAAACAAACTAGGTAAGGCATAGGAAGATCTACTGATTGTCGGAAAAGAATAATTCCACTACTATTTGCCTGGTATTTAAACCAACTGACAACAGATGATAGAACAAATTTCTGCAAGGAATTAATTTCTCTTTGTTATTCTATTTAATACCAAATAATAATTTTATTCTATTTTGTCATTATTTATTTTCCAATTAGAGTATATAATGTTTAACTAGTTATCATATGGTTGTTAACTTCAATCCTTTTATTTAGCATAATAAAAGTTTTCTAGCCAAATAGTTTAATTTATAGAAAATCTATTTATGTAATTATGACTTTACTATACAAAAGATGAGCATACACCTGTTACTGTCATATTGTAGTAAGGTGAGAGTAAACATAGATAAACATCTTATATTATACTGTACTAAACTGATAGTAGTATTTAATATAGTTTATACGTGTCTGAATCAAAATCTAATAACTCATGTTATTAACTTTGTTAGAGGTTTTGAGTCTGCAATAATAGTTGTAGCTGCAATCTTATTTCTACTAATAAGTATTGCCATTACATTAAGGAATGTAAAAAAATTGCCAAAATCTTATGTCGTAGAGATCTTGGATTTATATGGTAGAAAGACTTGTATTGATAGCCTAAGGCAGGTCTTTGCAACATATGATGCCGCAGAGAGCTACGCCCGTTTTTATCGTCAAATATATGGTAAGCAATACAAGTTTAGAGTAGTAGGCAATAGAAATACTTATTATAATACAATTAATACCAATAATAAAACTAAATAGTCCCATAGTTTGGTAGGGGACTCGAACAGATTTTGCAGCCAAACAGTGCCATTTTATTTCCTTTCTTGAGATGATCTAGGTTTCCTATGATCAGTCTTTTATCATCTTCCGCTACTTTTAAGGTAGTTATGTCCTGTTCTGAAACTCCGTAAATTATAGGTATAATTGATGTAATGTTCTTGCATGTATGGCAATAACCTTCGGATACTCTGCGTGGATTATGGTTATGGTAATTAAAGTGATATTTTTTGGCCTCATCTTGTGTAATTCCAAAGGAATCGATAAGTTTATAATTTATTCTGTAAAAGAGCAGGTCTCCTTCGTCATATTTGTTATTTTTAAGGTAAGATGCATGCAACTCCTTGAGCAATCGATCAATTGCCGACGTATCAATCAATAAATACAGCATATTGTTGACAGTAGCTTTATTAAAGATTTTTGATCTAAATTATTTTGTATTATAGGCTAAAAGTCCATAATAGCATATGATTAAACGTTTAATTTTATAATATATAGTACTAGAGAGAGAAAAATATTATTATAATTATGATTATTAATGTAAACAATTTAAAAACTAAACTTATTTAAAATATTTAAAATTAAAATATTAACTTATAGCCTGTAAAATTAGTCTCTGCCAAAAGCAAAGATCGTTTGGTTAAATCACTCAAAATAACCCTCTAATCGTTAGCATGATTCAAAAAGAAGAGTTAATAAAAGACTATTTTCCTATACTTTAAAAAGTAGAATAGATAAATAATTAATAAAAAAGGATATTGTAAAGTATCATGAAACATCATAAAAAGCAGCAGCATCCACAAAAGAAGAGAAACAATACTAATGAACAAAATAATATTATTAGTAGTGGAAAAGTATCTTCGATGATAGGTAAGAGTGTTTTTACTTTAACTTTTAATATAGATGTAGCACGTGCTCTGAATTTTAAACATAATGAATCACTTAGTTTTAATATAATTGGCAACCAATTAATTATTAAAAAAGATGATTCTAATAGAATAGACTGGTAGGTATAAGAATTAACAATTGGCAAAGCATCATTTTTGTTGTACTCTGTCAGCAGATATTCAGTTAAAGTAAATATTTAGTTCTAGGACACCATTTTACTGCTTGTTCTATCTTTCTTAGTTATTACATTTAGACGTAGCAATAAAATCAAAATCGTATGATAATTTAATAACTGGGCTTTATCCTAAAATACTAATCGGTAAAGCATATGGGTAATAAGACAAGATTTAGAAGTGATAGCAAGCTAATATTAAATATCTTTCGTTAGTCTATAGAGATTGCAAAATGTTATCTTTTATTTATCTTTAATTCTATTTCATATTGAGTAGTCTTATTAATTTCTTTAATCTTCTAGCATGTATTTACTTTCACTGGGTCTCAATATGTTAGGTAATCCACTCTAGGCTTTCTGACAATCATTTTATACACCGCGTCTTTTATTTTGCCCCGACTGCTTGGACTACTATGGAAGCATATTGCGTTAAATGTAAGTCAAAAAGGTCAATGAAAGACGAGAAGAAGGTCACAATGAAAAATGGTAGGCCCGCAACCACAGGGATTTGTTCGACCTGTGGGACAAAAATGTTCAAGATAGGCCAATGATCTTTTCCTCACTTTTTGTTCCCATAAGATTAAACACAATTTTCTGCTGCGTCTCTGTTATCATTTACGAAGGTATAAACTGTATTTCAATAAAGACATTATATCTAAAGATAGATAACAATAATTATTTGTATTTTCTAAACTTAAAATATATTAGTATAAAATATGTAATAAGATCATTTGATAAATATACGGAATCTTGTTAAAAGATATCAGAATATAATTGCTGTTAATAATTTAAGTCTAGATATTCATGAAAATGAGGTTTTTGGTCTTTTAGGACCAAATGGTGCAGGTAAAACGACTACAATACATATGCTTGCAACTCTTCTTAAACCCACCTTTGGCACTGCTAGTGTAAATGGCTATGACATTGTAAATGAGCCTGCTAAAGTAAGGGGCTGCATCGGTATTGTATTTCAGGCACCGAGTAGTGATGACATATTAACAGGTTATGAAAATCTAAAACTTCATTCTTTGCTTTATAGCGTGCCACGTCATATCAGAGAAAAAAGAATTTCTGAGGTACTGGAATTGGTAGGTCTAACCGAAAGAAAAGATGATAGGGTCAAGCAATATTCTGGTGGAATGAGAAGGCGACTAGAGATTGCAAGAGGTCTTATTCACAAACCGAAGGTGATTTTCCTTGACGAGCCAACACTTGGTCTTGACCCAACGAGCAGAGAATTAATGTGGAAATATATAAAATTATTGATAAGAGAAGAAAATATCACTATCATATTGACAACTCATTATATGGAGGAGGCAGATATTCTCTGTGATAGAATTGGTATTATAGATAAGGGCAAAATAATTGCATTGGACACACCATCAAAACTAAAAGAGATGATTGGTAATGATATTATAAAACTTAAGTCAAAGAAAAACAATATCCATGATATTGAAACATTAAGGAGTTTTACTTTTATTCGTAAAATTGAAAATCAAAATATTAATGGTGAGGAAGTTCTTATTTTATCAGTAGATAACGCTAGTCGTAATCTTCCTATAATTTTAAAACACATTAATGTTGAATCAGTGGAGTTTACAGGTACCACATTAAACGACGTATTTCTTGGATTTACTAGTCATGATCTCAAAGAACAGCCAGAAGGAGGTTTTATGGAAAGATACGCTCAATATGATTAGCAGTAGAAGATAAATATCAATAGGCATAATTATTATACTATCTATCAATCTATTTGTTTGAACTTAATATCTTCAATACACCTATTACCAGTTTATCGCTGCCTACATAGGCATATAGGCTATTCTGAATCAATTTCTGCTCTATTTTGTTATTCAAGATAAGTATCCTTGATGCCAAGAAAAACTAATTGGTAAAATTATACAATAAATACTGTGACGTTTTCTCTGGCTATATTTTTGCTGCAGTATGAAACTCCAATCTTTATAGGGTATATATATGTGGTTAAACTTCAACAACCTCACCTATATTTGGAGCTTTTGCATCATAACCATATTTATCTGCGATCTCTTCTGCAAATTTTGTACACGAAGGGCCATCACCATGAACTGTAAGCACTTTGGGATTACCTTTGATTCGGTCAAGGATTTCAAATAACTCATTTCTGCTATTATGTCCTGAAAATTCGAAACGTTTTACATCAGCTAAGCATTTTCTCACTTTTCCGTCAAATGTTGTAATTCTTTTTTCTAGTAATATTCTACCTGGAGTACCTTCCCCTTGATATGATACCAAAGCTATACCATTCTTATCATTTTTTGCAATTTCTTGCATATAGAATACTGCAGAACCTCCAACTAGCATACCTGCTGGGGAGATTATTACACATGGTTCTTTTACAACTTTCTTCCTTCTGTTCCATCCACTAATCCATTCTGCCCCTCCTATTGCCTGCTTAAATACTTCAGCATTTCTCAAGAAAGAAGGATATTTCATCATAATTTGATTAGCCTTAAGGGCCATTCCATCCATTACTACTTTGTATGGAAAATTGTATTCTTTTAGAACACAAGCTATTTCCTGCGATCTCTCAACAGAAAATGCAGGAATAAATAATGTGCCACCTCTTTCAACTACATCATGGGCATATTCGAGCAGATCCCTTTCAGACTGCTCTCTAGATACTTGGTCAGTTTGGGAATAGGTGCTTTCTATAATCATTAAATCAATCTCATCCAAATTCAAATCAGCAGGCCGCAGTATTTTTGAACCTCTTGTATTTATATCCCCAGTATAAAATATACGTTTTCTGTCATGCTCTACTACAACTGTAGAGCCCCCTAGAACATGTCCCGATTCATGTAGAGTTATCTTGATGTCTTTTACCATATACGGTTCTTTGTACTCTAAGTTCTTTGAGTAATTTATCATTGTCATAAGATCAATATATTCAAACGGCAGATAGAAGCCTGATATTTTGATCATATCTTCAATTAACAGTTGCGACAGATCGAATGTTGGCAGAGTAGCAAGGGCCTGCAAGTTGCTTGATTCTGATAGAAATAAAGATGGAACAAATCCTGAATGGTCTAGGTGAGCATGAGTAATTACGACTGCATCAATATCTTTCGGTTTAACATGCATGGGAAAGATGGGTTCTCTTTTTAAAAGTACACCATAATCCATCAAAATATTAGTACTATTGCTATTTACAAGGAATGCGGAACGTCCAACTTCCTTCGCAGCACCTAAAACAGATACTTTCAAGTTTTACTCTTCTAAAGTATTATATATAGATGCTTTAAGTCTTTCACCATGATTAAATAATAATTTTTTACGAAGTGACACAATTGTTATCGTATTCCTATATGTTATTAAATTGGATATCCCACAAGCGTTCCTTTCTTCCTACATATGAAGAAAGATTCTGTAATTGTTCAAGATACCTAAATCCGCACTCGTCTAATACATCTTCAAAATCGTAACGCCCACACATATCTTTTTTCTCATCCTCCAATCTCTGTATAAGAATTGATTTTATGGCTTCTGATTTGCTCGGTTTGCTGCTATAAACGTACCATAGATTGTGCGCACCCCTTAGTTTTGATAATGATAGATAATTCATATAAGACATTTTTGTATAATAACGATTCATTATTTCAATATTGACGTCTTCCCATGATGGTGTCCTCCATTTAGCAATCCTTTCAAAACCATTTCCTTCAAATTCAGCTGCTAGACTTATTCCCTGATCTAATGTTGTTACTATCACATCCGTTTTTGCAGCGACTGCATCTCGGAAATCTATGCCAGGATCCATCCAACCAACGAAGATAATGTCAAATTGATGGTCAATTCCCCACCGCGCATCAGCAATCTTGATATAATTAGGTTTAATCATGTTGTAATAGTAAAATACTTTTGCGTCATTATCAATACCCACCGCATTGGGGATAAACTCTCGTATTTTTGTAAGAAAATCACCGTTTCCGCAACCTACATCTAAGTATCTCGGTTTGCCATTCTTTGCAACTGTTTTGGATATAGAAAAAAGACGGAGTACATCAATTTTTCTATATGTAAAATACGTGCCACGAATAAAAGGAAAACTATAACGTTCGTGATGGGGGGATATAGCATATGTTTTAAATTGTTCTAAGGAGATCATCGCTTTTGGTAGATCAGCTGTTTTGAATGCCATTTTATTTTTGATTATTCGAAGTAATCTCATAACTTGGCCTATTTAACGATTACATCGATGGTAAAGAAGATCCATGTGGCTAGATAAATAATATAATAATATACAATGCAGTCGTCAATGTATTAGAGAAGAAATTTTTGGAGAGAAAAATTACACCCTTTTAGAACTATGAAGCGCCGACAACAATGACTAAAATCTAGTTATTG
>DATFPS010000255.1:0-8537 GCA_035264705.1 Nitrososphaeraceae archaeon
TTCAAGACTGACGATGGCTTAGGTTATTAAAGGGACTTTGATAATTTCTCCAGACTTATCCCTTCCAATTGACTACTAATTCATTAAGTTGCATATATGATTGAGTAATATCCAATCCATGTGCTTGCTTCAAATGTTCACGGAACTTTGCAGCCCATGATTTATTGGATGTGGCTATTGCTCTGATTGATTGTTCAGGGTCATTAGTCTCATAACTGGCAATTGCAAAATCTCCTTGAGGTAAATGCTGAATCCACACCAGCTCACGTGATATTCCTGCTGCTCTAAAGACTTCATCATGTTCTTTATTGTTAACAATATTTTCTTTATTCCATCTTCTCATTAGTTCTACTCCTCCAGGAAGTATAGGAATCATAAAACAGTAATTGGTTACCATATGTTGTTGACTTTAATTAGTCTCTATTTAAATAAACTGTCTATTTCTATTTCTTAATTTTGATGACTCTTAAAGTTCCTTAGGCGAATATCAAGAAATCTTGTGCTGCCTTTAAAAGTCTTTTAGGTCAATTATGCACATTATTACCACCATTATATATGATTATTTGTCGCGTTGATAGTATGATGATTTCCGTGGTGTCATTTTCTGACTAACTAAATTGTTTCTAAGCGATATGTTAGAACTTAATGTTGATGAGAACAAGTAGTAGTAGACGGTAGAATAACTTGACTATGAATCTGTTGTTGTTGTTGATTGTTTTGAGCTTTCTTTTGTTGTTGTTCTTGTTCTAGATAATGATATATTTGATCATTACCAAGTTGATTTAATATATGACGTATTGTAAATCATAATAATTCTGATGAACTTTCTTCTTTAATCCATCTTTATAATTGATCAGCATCTAATAACAAATTTACTTCCTACAAATTTTGTGAAAGAATCTAATTCAAAATATGATTGATATACACGCTTCAATAAACAAATTATCTTTTAGATATTACTTTGTTATCTAAATGGAATTTGAACAAAAGGATTCTGTTAACTTAAAAGCCCTGTAATAAACCGTTAACTCATGATTAGTCTTTATCAGCCTCGTCTACAGACGCAGTAACACTATCGCTAACCTCCACATATTCAGTGTTCTTAGCGTCAGACATGTGATGACTACAATTATCGCATATATAATTTCTAGCACAGATTATCACTCTAAATGGCTCATCTTTCTTTCCTTTAGTTCCTGCTCTACCAGTAGGTTGCATCCGTCCTTTTCTACATTTTGGACATAGCTGAAGATTATCTTTTGACATATTTCTAACGTTGTACTATACTTACCAACCTTCTAAGTATATTCTTACCTTTAGGAGTTATCTTATAGTATCTAACTGCAAAACTGGAATAAGCTTCAAACAGTATCTGAAGGCGATATTACAACACACATATTTTTACAAATGAGATATGAATACTTCTACTTTATATTTTCAAACTGATGAAATGTAAGAATATAAGATCAATAATGTATCTTGTGTTGCAAAGATGTAGGCTTTATAAATATAATCTATATAAGAAGAATTATTACTATGTCATCGCCCTTCTCATCACCCACATCGCTATTTTCCAAACGACGAACAAAACTAGCCATCAGACAAATATTTCTGATAGCGTATGTCACTGGAATTTTATGGCTTCGCAGAAATCCTGTTTCTATGGTTTTTTCTGCAATGAGTCCTTTTTCACTGCTGTTTGTTTTGTTTGTGGTCAGCAATGGCGAATATATAGAATTTGCAGTTGCAGGCAGTCTTGTGATGGCATTAGTTGGTTACGGGCTTGCATTAGGACAGGACATCTCATACTACAAGACCGAATATAAGATACAGGATATTTTTGTAGCTTCACCAGTTTCTCCTCTTGTTTACATGACAGGTTTGGCATTGTCGCAGCTTTTGTTTGGCTTACCGGCATTAACTGTTCTTACTTTCCTTGCAGCATACTTTGGAACTTCAATTATATATCTTCCTTTCTTAATATCAACTATACTGTTGATCTGGGGATCCATGTCAGCAATTGGATTCTTCTTATCATCACATATGCTACATATGCGAAATGCAACACAAGTAATTTCATTTGTTAATGTATTCCTTGCAGTATTACCTCCTGTCTTTTACTCAATAGAACGTTTACCGCTAGAATTACAATATGTCGCTTATCTGGTACCGACCACCCATGCATCCTTAATGTTGCAATATACTATGGGATTTCCCACACCAAGAGAATGGTCCATTGCTCTTGGTTTTGGAGTACAGCTTGCATATCTAATAGGATTTATAGTACTGGCAAAGACAAAAGCTCTCTGGCGAGAGGCATAATATGATAATTTACTTAAAAATATAGTGGATAAAGCTTATTGACGTATGCCAAATATCAGTAGAGATGTTGTAACAAGTATTGTTAGTTCCAGAGTAGTCACTTAAAAAATCATCTTTTCTTAATTATGAATATTTAAGTGTAGAAAGGTGTTATTAAAAATAACATCTTTATTGTTGGTACTAAACTATTCTTGTTTCCTTTAGTAACTATTGTTACTGTTCCCTAATCTAATGTTCAATTGATTGACAGATACAGATAATCTGATTTTAACTGCAACAGATATTATAATTGTAGATCGGAAGATGATAATTTAGAAAGTAACATGGTTTTTGAAGATGATGATGATGACAACGACGATGACAAATACACTTTTATGAAGAAACTTACTAAACATGACTTGAAAATATTGATTACAGATAAAATAGAAATTGAGAAAATATAATTGAAATTGTGTTTTGTTAACTCTATGATATGATTGTATCAATCAATGAGCAGAAGCATGTGGTTAGCAAGAATTATTATATTCTGATATAATATACCACCTTCAGCGGCCTACCGAGATATTCATATGCGCCTACCTAGCATATCAAACTTTTGAATCTGTTCTTAATGGTCTTTGTTTGTTATGTGACTGCTAACCATACAAATATTATAAAAAGCCATTATGCAGATGGATAATACCATATGAAGGCACCAATAAAAATAGTTCTTCTTTAATCTACATGAACATATTTACAATGGGCTTTGAGCTTTCAATCTTGCTAGAAATCAACGCTAAACACATAGAAAGAAGATTTCAAGTCAATTAGATATTGAGTCATAATAGTTGGGATAGTCATAACTAATTTTAGATTTTGTTCAAATTTGTAAGAAGTAATTCTGATAGAAAGTCATTTAACTTTACAGAGGATGGAATTTTACTAGATCCAGAGGACTCTACCTAAAGTGGAATTTTCTGTATACAAAAAGTAAGGCTTATACATAATTGTAAAATAAAATATCACATAAATGCAATATCATAAAGCTGCTTTTCTTGGACAGGAAAGATCAAGAAAAGCTCAGATGAAGCTATTTGACTATACTGGATTTGCAATGCTAACTTATACTATAAAGCAGGATAAAAAAGGATTCGAGCCTGTTGGTGAAGAAATGCTAGTTGGTAAAATTACTAGGGCTGACGAAGCAATGCTATTTATCTGCGATAAAGATGGATATGCAAAGGCACAATCAAAACCTATAACTATACAAGAGTGTGAAGAAATTTATCAAAAGATGATAAAAGATGGATTTTCAGAATTTATGGGCTCCATCAAGACTGTTTCTTGACCATTACAATCTCAGTACCAATATGATGTGTGCCAATAATCGCGTTCTTGATATTAGTTATATCTGATCGTAAGACTCGCGTAGGTATTTTTGAACGTTCTATAACTTTCAGTGCCACAATATCCATAAGATCATATGTGCCTGCCATTGAGCTTCCATCCTTAAGAATTTCCATACATTCATTTACTGTAATTTCATTTAATAATTTTGCATTCCTGCTGATATTTGGATCTAAGTCATAAATACCATCGACATCAGTAGCATTTAGAAATCTAAATGCCCTTACTTTTTCCGCTATTAATGCCGAGGTAGCATTGGTACTTTGACCTGGATGTAAGCCGCCTACAATCACTATTTTACCACTTTCTGCTGCTATTGTTACTTCATCGAGATTTTTGGGAACCTGGGAATACGCCTGTTCTCCAAGAGCTGTTATCAACAATTTTGCATTCAACCTTGACACCTCTATTCCCATAATATCTAAACTTGCTTCATCAGAGCCAAGATCGCGTGCAAGATTAATATAATGACGTGCGATCTTACCTCCGCCGGCAATAACTATTGGCTGTACATCAATGCTGATGTCTGCGAGCATTTCAGCATATCTTTTAATAGTATCTTCATTTCTTCCTTCACTAAAAATGCTACCACTTAATTTAATAACTACCTTTTTTCTGAGTATTCTATTATTGTTGTTCATATGCTTCTCTCCGATAAAAATTCTTCACCAAGCACCTTTCTAGTAGAGTGTTCTACTACATCTCTGTTTTCAGCAGTAGTGTATATTCTTAGCATATCAAGAAAACCAGTTATAGAATCGATAAGTGGAATTTCAGAGATAGGAGTTTCGTAAGCCCGTTCTTTATCAACAAGTAATACTGATCTTATCTCTTTCTTTGTAGGAGTTAGCGGCATTGATGGCGCTCTTGAAGCGTCAACAAAAACAGAATTTTCATTTACCTGTGCAGCATCTGCTATCTGTACTCCCAGCTCGTGTAGTGCTTGCCTATCCATTTTTCTATATAATTTATCACGTTTATGTAGAAATTTTTCATAAACACATTTTAATAATTTCCTTGATTTGTAGTCTATTGCTAATTTGACTGCTATTTCGTTGCCATTCTTAAGCGAACAAATGCGCTCAAGGGTTGCTTCATCTGTCAGATCAAGATAATTTTTCAAAGATGTGTCCGTTAAACCCATCTCTTCGTCAGCTAGTGTCATAGAATGTAATAACATGACTTCTGCAGATCTTACTGTCTTATGAAAATAGACCGCCTTGAACATTTCATATCTAGAAATAAGCATAGATTCGAATGAATATAGCGCAGATCTGTTAATAGCTAAATGTCCGTTAGAGACTATCTCAAATGAACTTATCAGCCTGTGATAATCAATTTTACCATACTCTACTCCTGTGAAGAATCCATCTCTAGACAAATAATCCATGCTATCCGCAGATAGTCCGCCAGCAATTATCTCATTGAAAAACTTTACATTAGATTCACCAAATGATAACTTGCATATATCGGATGAATTGTAACCGTATTTTCTTACAATATCGCTAACCTCACTATAAGATATTATCTTTCTGCCCATATCTTCATGGCTTGTCTTGCACCTTGCCTCCAATACCTCCTCAAATAGATGGGAAAATGGCCCATGACCTATGTCATGAAGCAATGCTGCCAATCGCAATTCCTGAACCAAGTCTTCATTATCTAAATATCCTTTAGTAAGTAGAGTTTCTCCTGCATAGCCCGCAACATGCATAGTACCAAGCGAATGCTCAAATCTAGAATGTTGTGCACTAGGATAAACTAAATGTGCTCCTGCAAGTTGCCTAATTCTTCTCAAACGCTGAAAAATTGGTGTATCTACAAGTTCTCTCTCGACGTCAGAAAAGCGGATATATTGATGGACTGGATCAGTAATTTCACCGGTAAACTTCATAATTATGGATGGTCATTATATATAATGGCAGAAATTAAACTTTAAGATTTTTTCTAACAATTTTGATTATTTCTTCGTGAACTTGGTGTTTACTTTTTTCACCATTAATTATCTTCCATTTAAATTGTTTTGCAAGCTTGCGATAGTTTTTATGAACTTCTACCAGCAATTTATGATCCTTTTCAAATACATCACGGTTCTCTACTGCTCGTTGGTATGAGGTCTGGGGACTAACTTCAATGACTATGGCTATGTCTTCTTTTGGCAGACCCTTGTCCAAGTTGATGAGCCAGTTGATATTAAGACCATTCGCAATACCATAAACAAGATTTGATTGATAATATCTATTCATTATCAAAATGGTGCCATTGTCTATCATATTTTCTATTTCCTTCTTCTTCTCCCACCTATTGGCAGAAAGAAGAATATGTTTTAGTTCATTAGGATAATCACGTTTACCATCTAAAAAAGCCCGGATCTCTATTCCTATAGGGGTAGAATAATCAGGAAAATTCATCATTACACAAATTCTTCCAGAAGATTTGAGACTATCAATAAGTAGCCGAGACTGTGTTCCTTTGCCAGCTTTGTCCGTTCCTTCTATTACTATAATCTTGCCTTTTTCCAATGCATTGAAATGCAAATTAACAATAATAAAAGCATGTTGAAATAAAATATCATATTACGTAAACAATTCTAAGATTAATATTATATTAATTAGTGAAATAAATTTTTATAATGATCACTAAAATTAGTTAGAATATCACGATAACTGATTATCGACATTTATAAAGCAATTATTAATAACTTGAGTTTTTGTTATACGCATTTTCAATAAATTTCTCATCATAAACAAAGTTTTACAATCGTTCGTATCCATCATTGATTTCGTAACTATAGAAGACATACATAAAAATGAAGGTAAGTAATTGGATAATTGTTAGGCATTTATTTATTTTTGCTTATTTCTAATTTCTTGCTTCTCTTTCTTGTAAGCAACTCTGCAATAGTCATGAGAATGAGTAACATCTTCCATTCTTTCACATTTGCCACATAACCACAAAATATACTCCTTGCAAAAATTACATACGGAGATAGGTGTCAGGTATGTTCCACATGCTCTACAAGATTCTTTATTAAACATTTTTTGTAATTACTCCATTTTTACCTTTAGTCTACTATATTGTAATTGATAGCTTTGAGAACATAAGCATTAATATCATTACATCGATATTTTTCAACACAAAAGTATAAAGTGATACTTTTCAGAAGAATACGGAGAATAAAAAAGCCAGCCTGTACAATTGGGAATAGACATCAATATAGCCCTCTACGACTTGCTTGAATTTTTGGGTCTCTTTTGAGTTAGATAAATATTCATCATTTTTTAATGTATTTTAAAAGCCTAAGATGTCAAGAAGTTCATTTAGTCAATTGGTAGATAATAGGATTCCTTCCGTAGTGTATAATAGCAGAGTCTTATTGAAGTTATATACGGCCTTTGTAGGAGAAATTATTTATATGCAATTTTATACTTCTTCATCCTATGGATCAACGAGCATATATTTCTCACTTTATAACACAAATTGACGCTCACGATAATGTATTGTCAACCTCTTCATAATAAGACGTCTGTTCAATCATCATAATGGAAACAAATACACATTTTCTATTATGAATAAAGATTAAGAGGTCTTTATCTGGAGAGATACACAATCATTCTTATTGATTCTTGCATTTATTTGATTACATAAGAGTATGCAACAATGACTTTAATAGCAGGTGCATATAGAAAATGTTACTAGATCAAATTGCCACCTAATAAATCAATATTAATAGTTGATGACGAATTTGATATAGTTAATATCATTAAACTTTTTCTCCAAAAGCATGGTTTTACTACCTATGCCTTTACAGACCCATTATTAGCTTTAGAACATCTAAAGATAAATTCTAAAAGTTATGGATTAGTTCTTACCGACGTCAGAATGCCAGGAATGAATGGATTTGAGCTTGTAAAGAAGATCAAATCAATACATCCTGCAATCAAGATTTTGTTAATGTCGGCATTTGATATTAATGACCTTGAATTGTCAAAGATTCTTACACCTATAAAGGTAGATGGTTATATCCAAAAGCCTATATCTTCAAAACAATTGATAAACGTAATTGAGAAACACCTGTAGAACTAGAGAAACTCTAGAAAAACTATGCAGTATAATTGATAATAACCTTCCTGACTATACGTTTAAGATAATTTAAATCATTAATAGAATATCTCATATAATCTCATGGAATGGCATCAGTAATCGCATATACGTTCAAATGGCGCACTATTAGCTTGACTTTCTAGCTAAGAATGAATCTTAAGAGTATAACAGAAACGCCAGCCTCCACCGTCCCTCCCTTACTCAACATAAAAGGAATTATCCACAATCATAGGTAACGGATGATAAAAAGCTAGTTTTATAGATAGAATCAATTGTTATTTGGAACTAAGAAACTAAATACTAATATAACATCTAATAAATATTCTCTGCAAATGACATTAGCCTGTTATTAAAGCAATATAATATAATTCTATGTCGACATATTTTATGCTCTATCTACGATTCAGCCGTTGCTATGTCTCTTGTCTAATTAGGAAAAGCTGAAGAAGCCATATTATACTATAGTTTTTTCAATAATTCTTACTATTACTCTTTGCTATCTATATATTGTCAAGAATTGCAACAAACACAATCAGATTTGGACACTTCATATACTTTTTAGTGATGCGCAGCTTCAATAGTGCCTTGCTCTTTGATTTCTTAGTATATAATTAATATATTGTTTGTGAATTTTAAGCATTACCTTTCTAAAATCACTTTAAACTTAAAGCAATGCAAATTAAAATTTAAGAATTACTAATAGTTAAATAATAAATTTATTTCCT
>DATFPS010000256.1:0-2255 GCA_035264705.1 Nitrososphaeraceae archaeon
AAAGAAGATCATCTTTTCAGGCAAGTTATATATTTACAAATAGCAGCAATTTTTTATCAGATGGCAAAAATTGCAATAATTGATTCTCAAACTGCTGGTATTTCAGGTGACATGCTATTGTCATGTTTGATCGATGCAGGAGCAGATAGAAACAAAGTTGTTGATGCAGTTGTTGCGTGTCAAAATTTCCTCGAGGGAACTAAAATTACAGATGCAGCATTTATCAAAACAAAATCCCATGGTTTCAATGCTACACAATTTCATTTTCAATTCAAAGATAGAATTTCTGAACGTAACGGAATGAAAATGTTTCGTTCTCTTGCAACGTGTTGTGATTTTTTAAAATTAGAACAGAGAGCCAAGACCTTCGCTCTGGAATCATTTAAAACGCTGATATCAGCAGAGGCTATTATCCATGGCGAAGACATTAACAGCGTCCATTTACATGAATCTTCTAGTATAGATACCTTTGCCGATCTAGTCGGTTGTGCAACTGCGCTGCAGGATCTCAAACTTTTTGGATGTCAAATATTTTCAACAAAAGTAGCCATTGGTGGGGGACTTTTGAAATTTTCACATGGTGTTATTTCTAATCCAACAAACATCATACTTGAAATATTTAAGGGAAAACAGTTTACTCTAATAGGAGGTCAAGTGGAGGAAGAGATAACCACTCCGACTGGTGCGGCTATGCTTGTTAATTTGACGTCAGAAAGTATCAATTATTATCCAAGCTTCAGTCCTGAAATAATAGGTTATGGTGCTGGATTGAAGAAATTCTCGCATATGCCAAACACGCTGAGATTGGTCATAGGCACATCTCAAATAGTCTATGATACAACTATAGATACCATTTTCATGATCGAGACAAATATAGACGATATTTCTGGTGAAATAATTGGAAATATGATCGAACAACTAACAGAATCTGGCGCTAAGGATGTCACCGTAATACAAGGCATTTCTAAAAAAAATAGACCGACTCATCTCATTAGAGTTATATCTGATCATACACACGTTAATAATATATTGGAAACACTATTTAGAGAATCAGGTACAATCGGTGTGAGAATTCAAGAGATACAGCGTATTGCTCTTCCACGAAGCATTGTTACAGTTCCCGTCAAAATCCATGATAACTTCTTTAACATTCATGTAAAGATTACAAAAGATTCCTACGGTAGGACCATTACCATGAAACCTGAATTTCAAGATGTTGTAGTTATTGCTTCAAGGATAGGGATCTCAGTTAAACAAGCATTGGATTTAGCAAATTCAGAATTATTTCATACTATTGGAAGGAGTTGAATGTGTCAAGTAAATCAACAGAAAATTTTATTAAACTAGTCAATTGGTTTTTGACAAATGGTGACAAAGTCATTGTTGCTTTGTCAGGTGGAGTAGACAGCGCAGTCGTCGCTTTGGCTGCTAAAGAAGCACTTGGAAGCAATGCTATGGCGATTACTGCAAATTATAAAACACTTTCTAAAGAAGAGATCTCTGCTGCTAAAAAAATAGCCAAAGATATACTTATCAAACACAAAGTGATTGGATATAATGAATTAAAGAACCCAGAATTTGTTAAGAATAATGAAATGCGATGTTTTCATTGCAGAACCGAATTAGGACAACACCTAACATTAGCAGCCAAGAAATATGGAATAAAGCTAATTGTTGATGGAACGCATAAAGATGATCTGATCGAATATAGACCTGGTATTAAAGCACTTAGAGAAAAGGGTGTCAGAAGCCCTTTAGTAGAAGTGGATATAGACAAAGAGAAAATAAGATTGATTGCTCAGCACTTTGGACTTTCCGTATACGATAAACCATCTAATTCATGTTTGGCTTCTAGAATACCCAAAGGTATAGAAGTTACCTTTGAAAAACTCAGAAAAATAGAAAAATCTGAAATTATAGTAAAGAGCATATTTAATGTAAGACAAGTCAGGGTAAGAGATCATGGAGAGCTCGCTAGAATCGAGGTTGAAAGGAATGAACTTACTAAATTATTTGATATTGATAAATTATCAATACTAGATATTAAACTCAAGGAGCTAGGTTTTAGATTTGTATCAATAGATGTAAGCGGATATCGCAGCGGAAACCTCGTTATTGTAGAATGAAGACAAATGAAAGATAATTATGGAGTGAGAAGCTTACCTAAAAGCATCTATTTGGATAATGCAGCCTCGACGCCTGTATTAGATGAGGTTATTCAGGAAATGATTCCTTATCTTAAGGACCATTATGGG
>DATFPS010000257.1:0-5655 GCA_035264705.1 Nitrososphaeraceae archaeon
GTTGGATGATATATTTTGTATATGTATAAGTTCAAAGTGACTGGAGCAACTGCAAAGTGACTGCAGGCGAGATTGTGAAGTATTAACCACATGAGAAAACCTATAAAAAGAGGAAACATCAATTGGAAGCCCTCATTGCACTTAATTATTGACAAGATATTGGAACTTAAAGAAACTATGGAGATAAAGCATAGCTAAATAGGAAAGATCGATAGTAGGTGGTCTCAATCTATTACTGCTTCCACAGAATTTGTTGCTGATAGCATCATGATGATTTTGGGGAATAACTATCATATTTTTAACATAAGATATCTTAACACTTTTTCATTACTACATAACAAAAAGAAGAGGAGGAGGATGAAGAAGAAGAGACACATCCAAAAAAGAGATCCTTTAGACGAAATTCTTGGCAATGCGCACCATATAATTCAAATCTTGAAGCAAAAATCCCTTTAGTCAGATTCAGTATTCCCAAGAACGATCAGTTATAGAAGGCAATATACCCTTTAGAGTATCCTGCCGCCGCCTTCAATTCATATAACGACGAATTTTGACATTTTACGACAAAATAGTATAGTTGTGATTAACAATGACCTATAGGATTGAGCCTATGATTGTGATAGACGTTTAACAAAAAAGTGTGAACTAATATCAATATTGACCCCATAGAAATGGAGCACAAACAGAGTTAACCATATATTACTCCTGAAAGTCCTAAGAATGTACAATATCTAGAAGAACAACAACATCTCATATTTGTGATAAATATGATAAATATGACAATATGACAATATGACAATATGATACAGAAGATGTATTATGACTTAATTCTTATCTAATAAGTGGCTTTATTTAATTAACCTACAACGGCTACGCGAAGGAATTGAAACTCAAGGATAATGTCCGATATCCCATTATACAATACTACATATATTGAAGTACCCAACCTTCAGGTAAAAGTTTGTGCTTGATTTTCTCATCTCCAACCGCAGTTGCATATCTCCAAAGTTCTATATTTTCGTCAACAAAAAATTCTGCCTTTATCTTGGTTAAGGCTTCGATTTCATCTCGTAGCGTATCTGTGTCATAAGGCGAAGGGAATTTTTGATAGAATTGACATTTCCTATCTAATTCAACAGTTTTATCATTCTCTTGGAGTACAGGATAAGCATGGCATGCTAATGGTCGCTTTTCATATATTTTACATTTAAATCCTCCATGAGGTGACTTTTGTGGGTTATCAATTTCTAGAAAAGGACAAAGGTTCCCATCAGCATTCTTACCCATCATTTGATAAGCGAGTATTCTTTTTGGACCATCGCCTTTACGATTCTTGCCAATTCCTAATCTTGGAAGTATCTTAACTTCTATACCTGTAATTTTTATTTGATCCTTAATTTTAGATGTCTCTTTGGGAAGTATCAAAACCCCTGTCTTACCATATTCTATAGAAGGATAGTATTCTCGATAAATACAACAATCCGAGCAAGCCTCAATACAACTAAACTTTCTAAGCATTCGGACCACTCATTGATTGAATACATTTACTCTCTATGCTATCTGATGGCAGATCGAAATAATTCAAAAATTTAATATCAAAAATAGATTTTGATCTTTTTAATAATTCGAGACCAAATTTATCATCTGTCCTCTCTTTATTTTTGTTTTCTTTATAAACGGCAAAACGCAAAAGAACTTGCTTTTCATAGCCGTGCTTGAATCTCTTATAATTTTCCGATATATGAAAGTGCTTCACGAAACCGGTGTTATCACCTTTATATTCGGAACCCCCATAAAGAATAAACCAATAGTTGTCATTGTATTCAACAAACCTAAGCTTTATTTCGTCATCAGGCCACCACTCTATTGTTTTCTTCCATAGTTTAAATGCATACCTTTTGTCTTTGAATAGCGGTAAAACATTCATGTATATGTCATGATAACGATATCCTACACCGACAAAGTTATTGAACCAAAATATAGACTGTTTTATTTCATCTGGATTTGAAGAAAATATTATATCATCGCTCAATTTTCGATTGATTCCTAGCACAAAGAACATAATATGATTATAAAGATGTACCTATTTCTAAGAAAACTATAGGTGAATCAAATATTAATCTATAGTATCATTCCTGTAATATTTGACTTGTCACATATTTAATCCTGATTTTTTATTTTATAATCTTCTTATTTCAAAGCAAACTCTTGTAGGGAATGACTTTGCTTATAGTTCTTTTACAGGAAAAGTTAACAATATTTTTTTGCATTCTGACAACAGCAACAATTTGTATTTTTTATAATGGATATGCAATTGGCTCAGAGGGATAACCATTATCTAATCATCTATTTCATTTATGCTCATTCTCTTCATCGCCACTATCAAGTGAAAATTATTTGTATTAAATTTTATACTAGATTTATTTAATTCTTCATCTTCTAAACTTCCTTTTCTATCGCTTCTATATGGCATTCGTGTCCTCGATGCTCTTTGTCTAGCATCATGGCTTCTTCATTCGATATAGGGAATTTTTCTTGATTAAGATATGATTCTCCTTCCTTTTCTAAAATTACTTTCTTACAAATATCACAGATTAGCTGCAATATTATCATTTTTATAAGAACAGTAGACGTAACACACTATATATAGATCATTCTCTTACTTTCCGAATATCGCTTCAAGGGAATTACGCATCTTTCCAAACATGCCTTTTCGATTCTCCTTTTCTTCTACTGATTTGAAGCATTGTTGGCAAAGGGCGCGTAAATTCGCGGGTCGGTTATCTTTTAATGATCCATTAATATGCTCAAAATGAGGATGTATATCACTTCTGAATTTTGCTGAACATTTTTGACATCGATAATGTGCCCTTTCTAAGACTGTCTGCTTTATACTAAGAGTTAGATGTTCATATTTACGTTTATTAACACTATTACTCGAATCTCCTCCAAAAAATGACATATTGATAGATTAATGTTGCTCAAACTTATTTCTTGCGGAACATTATTTCCTATAGAATATGAAATTTCTAGACAACAAATAATCTAACTAAAATTTATTTTAGTATCTTTTTGTAAAACCATAAGCATTAGCAAATCCTATTATTCTTCTTTTTTTCAAATAGCGGTAAATTTCATGTTTCGGTATGAAATCGCAAAGCACTTAAATTATCAACGAATAGGCATATTCTAAGGGCCGGTAGTTTAGTCCGGTAGAATACCTGCCTTGCATGCTATGGCGATGTCAGGCAAAGGAAACGTAGGTGGTCGTGGGTTCGAATCCCACCCGGTCCATTATTATTATTATCTTTAACGATTTACTGTCTATATTCCATCCATATCCATATTCATTTGCAGCTGAATCAAAAGTGTCACCAAGCTTCCATAGTGGCCCAATTCTGATCCATTGTATGGATCGGTTTTCATTTTCTAAAGATCGTTACTGACATAAGCCATGTAACTAAAAAATATTAAAAGGATACAAACTCGAAGAGCCTACGACGATTATAAAAATTAATATCTTAACACAACAACATCTATTTTGAATTAATATGGGTGTTCTTAAAAATATAGGATAGAGAGAATATAACAGAAATTAACTCAGAATTATGCATAAAATTATCTATAACTTCTTTTTGCAAAGGTACTTTAATTCTTGAACAAATATTTTAAGTAGTAGATAAAGCTAGTACGCGTATGTCTAGTTTTAAATACACACACCCTGAAGTTTTATGCGAGACCGATTGGGTAGCAGAAAATTTAAAGAATCCAAACATTAGAATCCTAGAGGTTGATTATGATGCAGAAAACGCGTATAAACAGGGGCATCTACCAGGTGCCTATATGGTCCGCTGGAAAAAGGATATTAATGATCCGACCAGACGTGACATAATTAATAAGCAACAATTCGAGGCGCTTATGTCAGGAGTAGGTGCTACCCCAGAGACTGACATCATACTGTACGGGGATTTTAATAATTGGTTCGCTGCATTTGCCTTGTGGGTGTTTCAATATTATGGTCATAGAAAAACCAAGATCATGAATGGCGGCAGAAGAAAATGGGAGATGGAAAATAGAGAGTATACAAAGGAAGAGCCTACTTCAAAATCTTCAAAATATATTGCACAGCCGCCTGATGAAGGTATCCGCGCATATTTGCCTGATGTAAAAAGGGCAATTGAGAGAACCGAAACAGTACTTGTCGATGTAAGATCTCCAAAAGAATTTTCAGGCGAAATTACAGCACCACCGGAATATCCGATGGAACACGCACAAAGAGGTGGACACATTCCAGGAGCTCAAAATATACCATGGGGACAGACGCTAAGAGAAGATGGAACCTTCAAAAGTGTAGATGAGCTCAAAGCGATATACGAAGGAAGAGGTATAACTTCAGACAAACATGTGATTTGTTACTGCAGAATAGGGGAAAGGTCTTCTCACAGTTGGTTCGTTTTGAAATATCTTTTAGGATATCCTTCTGTACGCAATTACGATGGTTCTTGGACTGAATGGGGTAATATGATCGGCAATCCGATAGAAAGATAAGTGATAATTTCTAAAGTATTTTAATGAATCAGGAACATCCTCTATTAAAAAGAGGACAATTTTATTTCATTTATGACGGCGAGGATACTACCACTATCATATTGGAGGATAAGACAAAAAGGGGTTTGGATGTCCGCGAATATAGTATCGATGAAAAATATGGTGTTAGAGCAGAAAAGGGGATGATTTATGATATGGATGGTAATGGACATAGCGTCGCGATTAGATGGTACTTTCCGCGAGCAAACTATCAATTAGAAGATATAATAAAAATTGCTGAAGACATGGATGCAAAATATAAGGCTATTAGAGAGATTACCTGTCCTGACGATGAATAAACGAAAGCCTTTTAGCCCTTAATTTATTTAAATACTTACGATGTCTGCGCTTCTAAAGAATAGGGTCTGGGCAATGATTTCTGAAGTTGCAAAAAGAGGTGTCTATCCTCTCCATGGATCTAGACTGGGTGTATTCAGGATACCTGTTGATATTACTGACCATTCTGATATTTCCAGCATAATGACTGATTTGAAAAATTCTGGTTTTGTTGTAGATGCATATGCAGACAGAATTTATGCAACTTACAAATGGAATGAGAAGGGTATTGATCCACTTAGTCAGGAGCAACTTTCTGCAGACTTGCTTATTACAGTAGAAATAGTCACTGGCGAAGTAGTGGATATAATCTACCAAATAAAGCCTCTCGAGTTTTTCGGCGATCCATACTGGGTTAGAAATTATAGACAAAAGGCAGATAAAAATGCAAAAATGGTAATTGATACCATCATTAGGAACACAAAAATTGGTGATAAATTAATTGCTCACTATCAAAAGACTGAAAAGCTTTCACTTGAAGCAGCCATGAAGAAATTAGAAGAACTGACTCCCTTAGTAAAGAATCCTAAATTAAGGGCAACTACAACTGATAGTTCTTCTCTGTCACCATCAGCAGCTCCAAAACCTCCTGCTTCGATCTCTTCTCCCCCTGCGCCTATAGCTCCTACAGCAGGAGGTAGCACTAGTAGTGCTAACACAACTATTTCTCTTACAGGTAATGGAACTAACTATTCTAAGGTAGATGGACCTATAGATCCTGGCTTTAAATCA
>DATFPS010000258.1:0-6145 GCA_035264705.1 Nitrososphaeraceae archaeon
TTGTTGCTCAGATAGTCATTGAGAAGGACTTTATCTATTACTGCAGGATTAATATAATAGGATCTTCCTTTGACATATTTTTCCATCTCATTAACGTAATCCAGTAAAGAATCTTCTTCACTTATCATAATAGTATCGATTTCTATTCCCAAACTGTGGCATTTTTTTGCTTCTGCTATTGTTCGCTCTCCTATATATTGATCCACTTGCCTGTAGCGATAACAAAGATACACAAGCTGTCCAGATGAAGTATCGAGGCTCAGATCTTTATTATCTTTCACTGATTCGATAGTTTCTTTATCTGGCACATAAAAATGAGAATATGGTCGCTGAGACAATATCTTGTCCTGTTCTTTTTTATCCTCAATAAAGCATGCACTAGGATGGCCGTCAGTAATCAAAACTATTCGTCTGTTCAAAGCACCATCTTTTTGCAATATTTTTTTTGCCAATCTAAAAGCTGCCTGATAATTTGTATAATGGAGAAAATCAGAACCCGGTTCAAACGTTTGTAAATATGGGATATCTTGTGGAGCAACCTTTGATGCCAAGGCTCCGAATCCAACTATGTAGATAGAATCTGAGGGAAAATATTTTCTGTTTAAAAGAAAAAGGCTCCAGAGCGCTCTTTTTGCAGCTTCAATTCTGGTCATATCACCGAACATAGAAGAGTATCGCATTGTGGAGCTTAAATCAATACAATACACCAAAGCGATTCGAATATCTTGCATAGTTTCATACTCTTCTAGGTCTTCTACCTCTATATCCAGAGGAATTTTGACCTGGTCAGGTTTTTTTGCCATTCGCTGGACCGTATTTAACAATGATCTAGGAACATTGAGAAGCCTAATATCATTGCCGATTTCGTACTTTCGTGTAGTATCTATAAGGAGAGATCCACTTCCATGACTTGGGGTTTCATGTAATCCAAAATCACCTGTTTTTAGTGCCTTCATAATGTCATTTAGAATTTTCCCACCAATACTTATGAAGCCCTTTGAGCTAAGCCATTTCTGAGAATCTTTTAGATAACCTCTTTGTATTAGCTGAGTCACAATAGGCATTCCTAAATCCTCTCGATCCTCATCATTTATTTCCAAATTTTGTCCCTTTTTAACTCCTTGTTTAGCACTGTCAGAATATTCTGGTTCGTTTGAGATAACATCTTGCAAGATCTGTTCTAGTTGTTGCAAATTAGGAGTCTGTTCTCTCAGAGATTCTCTTCCAATGGCCTGAAGTAACTTTTCCAGTATTTCATTAGAGATATTTTGAGAGTTATGATCTTTACTTTTTGTATGATTCTGATCTTCGCCCTCTTGAGCAGGAAAATAAACAAACCTTTTCGTTCCAAGCCTACTTTTAGTATGTTGATACATAGCTATTATCCTTTTTATTTAGCAAAGGTGGTTGAATCCACCTGAATCCCTCCAAAATTACCTCAGTAACAGATGCAGTAAACTCGCCATCCAATTCATCTACAATAGACAAACTTTCTGTGTTTATTCCAAGATCTTTCGCTCTATTCACAAATTCTTTCTGCTCTTCTTTCACAGTAGCAACAGTATCATTTATAACCTGTTTTAATGTGGAAAATTTTGCCAATTGCGAATCATAGTCCGTAGAATTAGATCCCTTAGCGCCCAGAATTATCTGAGACACCAAAAATTCCTTATTCTTTGCAAACTCATTTTTTAATTTTGTTTTGTGTTCGGGGGATAAGTTTTGAACATATTCAAGAGAAACATCTTTAATTGCATTTTCAATAATTGAATCTAATACATTCATTCTGTTGTGGTAATTATCTTCCATTTCAGACAATTCAAATTTGGCCGATTGATGTATGCTATGAATATCGCAAAATCTTGGTATGGCTTTTACATAATGCAATATGGATCTAGTTCGTTCTGCCTCTCCAATCATAGCTTCCATTGAATGCACTGCCATTCGCACGCTCACGCCTTTATCATGGTTGATTTCAGGATGAGATCTGGCTAATTGTGTTATCTTGCTGATCGTCCGTAGGATAAATATTGGAAGAAATACGTTTTCAATATCTGCAATTCTTATTTCCTGAGCGATAATCAGCATCTCATCAATAACGTTTCTGGGGTAATGAGTAGATATATGACTTCGAAGTCTATCGAACAATGGTTCTATAATCTTTCCTGAATGAGTATAATCTATAGGGTTTGCAGTTGCAATGATTCTGATATCAGGTTTGAATATCACAGGATAAGATCCTGTTGTAAATTTGCCCTCCTGTAGAACGCTCAGTAATGCTACCTGTTTTCGCGGATCAAGTACAGGAAGCTCATCAATGCATAGAATACCATGACGCGCCTGTAATAACTGGCCTGGAGAATATGAAGCTATATCATACAATTCAACGCCCTTCTTAGCAATCTTAATTGCGTCTATCTGTCCTACTAGGTCTTTAACAGAAATATCAGGAGTAGCCAAGACGTATCTATATCTATCAGCACCATCTATCCAATCTATTTTTGTACTCAACTTGTTATTTCTAATGATATCCTCGCATTCCTTAGAGACATTAAATTCAGGAGATGAACGACCAATTTCAGATTCAGTCAGTAAGGCAATTAGATGACCTTCTGGAATTGAAGTAGGTATATCATTTGTAATTGTTCCACGGACTGTTGGAATAGGTGAAAGAAGATTCTTTGATATAGATTCTGCAATTTTCGTCTTCGCCTGTCCTATCTGGCCTACAAAAAGCATATCATGTCCAGATAGAATGGACCTATTTACCGAAGGAATTACATCTTCTTCATAACCAATAATACCAGAATAAGGATGTTCCTCTTTTTTTAATCTTATGATGAGATTACCCCTCATTTGTTGTTCAACTGAAACATGTTTATAATTGATCTTTAGTAGATCTTCTAAAGTATTGATCTGTTTGTAGTCTTCAGGAACTCCTGGCATTAATTCATTATATTTTGGTTTAGAAGCATAGGAATGATGTACAATATCTTCCATACTTTTAGAATTCATGAATTATTAGATTCGCTTCTGTGACAAATTTAAACATTATTAATTGAGGTTCTAGCAGTATTCTAAGGGGGTAGGTTAGAATATTATACAACCACTATGGATACTGTGTTTTATCTGATCTCAACTTGCTTTTGCATACTATAAATTGTTTCCTTATAATATATATATGTAATATTTAAATGGTTTATAGTTATTCTTTCATTGAAATATTCTATATCTGAAAGCACTACTGCCTTCTTTCCGGCGATGTCTATCTGATTGGAGACAGTTATTTTTTATTACTCATCTAGGATAATCAAATATAGATAATAAAAAACATGATATGGAATGGGAATCCGAATCCAAAGATACATCTCATAGTTTGGGTTTATATTATATACGCACAATAATTAAAAATAAGTTCCTTTACGCTTTTTCCTTGTATTATATATTTTGGTAGACATTATGATTATTATTCTTCTTCTTTAAATCGAGTATGGTTTTTATTAAGGAATCTTCCTCAATTTTTTTGACTTGTCAGCAGCAGAGTATAAACACATCCTTAGAATTGCTGGAAAGGATATTGAAGGAAGCAAAAAAGTCATTGTTGCTCTTAGTAGAGTTAAAGGTATTGGTTATAATTTTGCTCACGTTTTGCTTCAGTCATTAAACATTAATCCAAATAGCAGGGTAGGTTTCCTAACGGATAGAGAATTAACGGATATTGAAGCCGCTATAAGAGATCCTTCAAAAGCGAGAATGCCAGAATGGTATCTGAATAGGAGAAAAGACATGGATACAGGTTCCAATAGACACTTGATTACCTCAGATCTCGATTTTATGATTTCTAATGATATTGATCGAGAAAAGACTATTATGAGTTGGCGTGGTTATAGACATATGTTTGGTTTAAGGGTTAGAGGTCAATGTACAAGAACTACTGGAAGAAAGGGTGGTGCAGTAGGAGTGAAGAAAGTTGGCAAACCTATGCCCTCAGCTGTGTCGAATACTCTCAGTAAGAGTACTGGTCCAGCTGCTGCATCTGCAACGGCCGGAGTCGCTAACACCACTAAACCTGCGGCAGGTGGAGCAGTGGAAGAGAATACAAATTCAACGGCGCCTAAGAAATAAAGGTAGATGAGAAATGGGAGATCCTCGTAAATCTAAAAAAACGTTTCACAGACCAAGAAGGATTTGGACTACTGACCAACTTAATTCAGAACTTTACATAGTAGGTTCATATGGTCTGCGCAATAAGCGAGAGTTATGGCGGGCACAGACAGAAGTCGCGAGACTCAGAAATCAGGCTCGTGCATTACTTGCTATTCCAGCAGAAGTAAGGCACGAGAAAGAAGCGCAGTTGTTAAATTTCCTAAATAGGCAGGGATTGGTTAATGAATCTGCAAGTCTTGATGATGTCTTGAATCTCAAGATTGAAGATCTCCTTGATAGAAGACTTCAGACAATAGTTATGAAAAAGAATGGTTCTAAATCGCCTCATCAAGCACGGCAAATGGTTGTACATAAGCATGTATCTATTGGCGACAGATTTGTCAATATACCAGGTTATCTGGTAAAAAGAGAAGAAGAAGCACAGATTTTATTGCATATGGCCGTTGGCACTCAATCTCAGCCACAATGACTCAAATCTAATATTCTATCAGTAATTTATAAAATTACATCCAAGTTTAGCGGCAAACGTGCTCAAGGCTCAATAGCATAAATAACAGCGCAATAAACCTATCTTATAAAGTAAATTAAGACAGGAATGTAATTTTTAAAAGATCTCTTGGAACTCGTAACATCAGATTTATCCATTAAAATAATTTTACAATACTGCCTAAATCATTTATTGTTCATTAGGTTGCTCTTTTTCATTGTTATAATCTTTGATTGATTATTATATTTGGTTTTTCTAGCTACCATATGCATTAGTCCCGCTTACCCTTTGGTCATACATATCATATTTGATAAATTTAGTGCAAATTCATTCCAAATAAAGCTCAAAGATGGATCAACTGCAACAAATCTTCTAGATGAAGCATTACAAAAGGATTTAATAAAAAAAAGATTAACAAGAAAAGAAAGGAAAGGTTCTATCTTTTTGAAATTTCAAGAATGATTACTAATTATAGAGATACAATTATAAAAGTATAGAATAGAGAATACAAAAAAGGTAAAAGATTATCGAGGGCGCGGAGATTCATTACCTAATGTGATAGGCAAACTGATTGTTTATTATTATCGGCAAAATGAAGAAGAAGATCAAGAAAAGCACAAATTATTATAATAAGCAAGATTTAGTGTAGCAGTATATGGATGTGTAGATATGTGTATATTCATGAACTGTTCTGGACTCACGTACACACACGCGCTTTTTTAAGTGAGGTTAAGTAATAATGTAGAGTAGCATCTAGACTAACTGATATCAGACAACGTTACCAATTATAGAAAACAAAAAAAACTACTGTTGGTTTCAAAGTAACATCACATGAATAGAATGTGTTACAGCAATACGCAAATAATTCCTACCTACAATCGATAAATAGAGATCCTGATACAAAAGAACACAGGCCACTCTTAGAATAACTTCGGTTCATATGATTATTCGAATTCTTAGAGAAACTTCTCTTATACATAATATTTTCCTCATTCTAATTACTGGATATGACGAATATCACTACACCAAACATTATAGTTTTTTGCTAACAGCTGTTCAATCCATATTCATATCATGCATTAGATTATTTCATACTTTTATTAGCATATTTCATTGTCATCAATGAGATATCAATCACAAATTCTACTAAAATCTCCTTCTTATCTTCTGAAACAAGATTTCCTTATTCTCCTCTGGCTTATTATGTTGTGGAGTCCAATTCTATGCTGAAAAAAGATACTTCTCTTAATCTATATATATGATAAACCAAGACAAAGAGATGCGTGTCAAAGTTCATTATATGACTAGAGATCATCCACATGATATTTTGACATACAGCCAGTACACTCGAACATTTCATCCCCTACTGGGCCGCTAACGTTAAACCTAACTATTGTAGTACATTTTGGACACTTGCCTTCTACGCTCCGAGTCTTTCTTTGTGGTTTAGCAGTTCTTCTTTTTCTACTGCCCATATATAATAATAAGACT
>DATFPS010000259.1:0-10035 GCA_035264705.1 Nitrososphaeraceae archaeon
TTTTTCTCCTTTCAGTCTAGAAGTATAATATTATCGAATAGAATGATCATAGCAAGTATTCATAGGTTATAATGATCATTTATGTCGTTGGCACGAAGTTTAAGCGTATTTGACATAATAATTATTGCTGTACTGATAATAATAGCTGCTTTATTGATCTATTTCTTACAACCACTTGTTATAGCAATTGCAATAATAGCTGCTGGTTACTTCATATACAGATGGTATACCAAAAGAAAAATGGTTAGACTATAATATTTGGTAACGTACAATGATTGTCACCTAATTCTACAGTTATTCTATAGGAATAATCAGAAACAGCTTCTACTGATGAAACGATAATTTGATAGCGTATAGAAAAATGGACAAAAGTTAGAGACATTAGAACTGAAAAAAACAATTATTTTATAATGATTGATATACAATTACAACTGAGATCGGACAAGGAATATGTATAATTAATTCAATACTATGACTGATTCATATAATTAGAAAAAGTTCTTATTGCATATTGATTATACTATCTTGAGTATTTAAAGCTGTAATCTTTAGCACTCGTAAGAGAAACTTAATTCTATCTGTGTCTACGTAGATCTATTTTCTTCTTCTTTTCTTCTTGTATATGATGAAGTCTATCTTTTTCATGTAAGAACTGCATCCCACAATTATGACATTTCATAATGGGCTTGTGATGTTCTTCCTTGACATGTTTAATCAACTCTTCGTGTCTATCGAATGCTTGATGACATATTTCACAATCGTTTTTCTTATGATATAATAAGAAACCCATATATTTTACATTATATGTATACAAATATATAAGATATAACTAATGCTCTTTCCTTTCTCCTATTCTAGCTATGATTTGTAAATATTTGTGAAAAATCTCCAAATGAAAATGGTGTAACTGAAAATAGATCTTAGAAAGGTTGTAAATATAATTTACGGCCAGAAGATATATTGTTGAGATGTTATAGCTAAATATCAAAAAAGAAGAATAAGAATATTCTAAAATAGTCAAGGTTAATGGAAGTGTTACTTCAAAGAGTTATTGTTTATGCCTTAATACTTTTTCTTTATTGGCATTGCAAATGATAGCTGATAACCATCTGGTTCCCTTATATGGAAGTATCTTTCACTCCATGGAGCATCTGTAGGTTCATTTTCAAAACATATCATCTTTGAGATACTTTCGTTATTCTTCATATATGAATATAGTTTATCTATATCTTCAGTATAGAAGATTATCCTACCAAAATGTCTTATATTGATTTTATCCTGTTGATTATTATTGTTGTTAATATGTAATTCTAGGTTGAGATACATCTTTGTAAATTCACCCACTTCATATGTGGTAAAGGAATCAGCAGCTAGACCACCATATACTAACCTAAAACCTGGTATTTTAGAATAAAATCTGCAAGACCTCTCCATGTTTTTGATTAATAATGTTATTGCAGATATTTTGTATACTTTCATTACCTATATGTCTAAGTTATTATTCTACAAATACTTCACCATATAATAACCGAGATAATGGATATATGAATAAGAGCTATCTTAGTAGAACATTAATTGTTGTTGGGTCTATACTGATTATAGCCGGATTAGTATTTACAGCACAAAGTAAATCGATTGTAGGTCCGCAATCTTCCTTTATGTATAGCAATCCCGAATGGACTGTCAACGGTTTTTTGATTTCTGGAGTAGGCTTATCTATCTTGGCTTCTGGAATTGCACTTTGGATTTTTAATAAGATTAATGTATCGAAATAACTTAATTTTTATATTGCTGTACTGCTGTTGGCTCATTTTAGGTTCTTCTTTTGCTCCCTTTCTTGCTAAAAGATAAACATATAATTTTCATTGGTAAAGCATTAACAATATCATTATAAAATCAAGATGTAGGAGGCTGGTAAGCATTTATCCTCTGGAGAGAAAGGGCGTGATTATCATCTAATGCCCCTACGCCCAAACTAAGGTTTCTTATCGTTATGTCGAGTTTTTTACTCTCTTCCAAGTCTAAAGAAAATTCCTTCATCAGAACATTTCTTACCTGTTGATCAGGATTTATTGTTTCATTTGTCCTTATTGGCACAGTAACACTAAGTATCTTAGATATTATATCTTTAGGGATCTTGCCGCTTTCATGTTCTTTATTTATGCTATATTCAATAAGTTGTAATACTATTTCTCTGCTTGCAACTTTTAGTGCATTTACAGTATAGATAGCATCTACACTAAGTACGTTTAGGGGTTCTTCTTCGGATATTGTGCCTAAAATTCCTTCTCTGCTAGATGATATAGATCCAATTACAGAGGGATCCAGATCAACATTTATTGTCATTATACCTTCGAAGAATTTTTCTCCGGTGTCATTTGCATATGCTGGGATAGATGCCTGAATGTCTTTGCAGCTAAGACTAATAGATCCTCCTGGCTCTAGACTACGAATTCTAAAATTACTATCACTTTGTTCTTCTTCTTGACTTCCTGCTACTGCCTTCCAAAAAAAAGAAATTGGAAAACTTTGTCTATTGAATATGTTAATGTCTGAATTATAGCGCCCAGGTCTCAAAGGTCCTTCTTCTCCAGTTATTGTACCGCAAATGAATCTTGCCGTATATTCAAGTCTATTTGAACCTGATGTAAGTGGATATGCTTCAAATGTTACTGTTGTTGGGGATGATGCAGATTTCGTGTTAATATTAACAGTTTTTACGGAAACATCTTTTATGTATCCTTCTGGAGCGACAATTTCAGATATTGTATATTGTCTAGGCATTATGTTATGAAGCAAAACTATACCCGACGTTCTATTTGCATCTTCGGCATTATCATCAGTAATGGCCAAGTTGCTTCTGTTAGTGAATGGATTTGGAGTTATTAGAAAAGTTGCCCCACCAATCGGATTATTTTTTTCATCTAATTTTTCTATTATAAGAGAAGATGACCACAATGTATTATTAGGTGATAATGACATATTTTTCTTCAAAGAATCTGCAAGCGCATTATTATTATCTCTATCAATAATATCTGCAATTTTACCATCCTCTAAATTGATTTCATCAAAATATTGGTTGATAAAACTAAAAGTAATCACAAAGCCAAAAAACACAAATGTCGAAACAAATATAGACAGTAAAGTAAAATGCATCGACTTGAATTTTAATAACAAAAATTTAATCCTTCGGAAATCCATTACATATATTCTCCAGATATACTTAAATTCTAATATTGAAAATAAAAATGTATATGATATCACGAACATCAACGTTTCTAATATGTGGTTTAGTTGTTACTGTTATCATTATTTTCATATCCTCTTTTTCATCATCATCAATTATTCCAATAAAGACTGCTTTTGGTGATGGCTTGTTCATGGAAGAACTATCAGCCTCTTTTGGAAATAGAAAAGCAGATTTACTTATCAAAATGACACCCCCTGTAGTAACAACAGAGACATTGCAAACACAGAGCCAGAAGCCAATTATTCAATTTAAGCTCTTTGACTCAAATACAAAAGAAGGAATAAAACATGTAACATATTTTATAACTATAGAAAAAAATGGTAAAGTACTACTTTCAGACTGGTTCCATGATCATAAGGGAGATTTGAAATTAGAGATGCAACCAAGAAATACACCTGTAATATCAGTCTATGGCGAACAGGATCCGATCTTGCAAGCATATACAGGAACAGCAGATAGTCCTGTAGTTGCTCAAGGACCAATATTTCTAGAGGGTGGTTTATACCATTTTATAGTGAGGATAGTAACAGTCGACTTTGATAGGGCTATTCTTCCAGACGATAAGCAACCTGTCTTTGATAGTTGGTTAAGTATTGGCAACACAGAGGAGCAACAGATAATAATAGACGGTAAACAAATCCCAATTCAAATAATTTCTTATTATGATAAATTAAACGCCTTTAAGTACGACGAAAGCAAGAGGCAGATGGAGTTTACTATGCCATTTGATTGGAATACTACCAGATTAGAAAAGAATAAAGTACTAGTACATGAAGAAGTCACGGTTCCAAAACCATCTGAATTTACTGCAAAAAGATCCTATGTAGGAACAGTAAATGATATTGATGTAACAGAAAATATAGTATTAGACGATACTGATCCGCAGAAAGATATAATTCACTTTATGCTACCAAAACCTGAAGTTATCAAAATTGCTGAACAAGTAAATAATAAAAGTAGTAGTCAGGCATCCTCATCATCTAATGAACCGATGAAGTTTACTTTGCAGCCTGCCGGAATAGGAGCACCGGCGGCTGATGTTGCTGCTACTAGTACTAACAATAATAACACTAATACTACTTCTGGCAATCAAACACAAGAAGTAAGTAATCCTCTTCTCCCCAATTCTACTTCAACAACAACATCCAAACCCATAGAAAAATTAACAGACGGTAGCACATACAAAGTAAAGATGTCTTGGAGTCCAGCCACCATAGATTCTAAAACTCCTACAACATTTAATATAGAATTTTTTGATCCAAAATCAAATCAAAAGATAGTAGACAATGTCCAGTATGATTTCATGATTATGCCAGCAGAAGACCCAGAGACAATGATAACACATAGAGCATCCAAGATAGCTCAAAATGGTTCTGCACAGCAATCTTTCACCTTTACAGATGAGAATGTTGGCTCTGTCATGGTAAGGGTTTCAAATATTAACAATACTGGAGAATTGGTAGACTTTCCAATAACAGTTACTTGATATCGAAGGTCACGGAACTGATTCTGTAATCTATACTATTCATTATAGTCTTTGGAAGTAAATCCATCATTCATAAAAGCAATTGCCTCTGCTATAATATTAGGTAGTAAAGGTAGCGACGGAAGTGGAGAAAACAATAAGACCAAAAATTACTATGGATGGCTAGTATTATTGAAATCATGATAAAAAAGAATCTATCATCCTAGATCGATTGTGGTTTCCTGTAGTCTACCATTTCTGAAAATCAGAGTTCAATATAATTCTGAGATTTTTGAAATTATTATGGTGGTCTAAATTTATTTGTAATACTTTTTCAAATCTTTTGGAGAATTTCTTTCACTTATATGTGGAATAATAATTATTATCTTCGCTACAATTAGATCAATTCATACTAAATGAATCCATTTGGGATATTGTCGATTTCAACCTGTCTTTTATGGTATATGATAATAATGTATAATAAATACATATCAGATGTTATTTTTTTCAGAAAAAGAGTGCAATTAATTATGAATGATTCGTGTTAAGTGATTGTAGAGTCATCTCAGGATGTAGAAAGCAAAGTTGACGTCGTTATTGAAGATATTATCAATATAAACACATAACTCATTATTATAAAAGAAGTTGTTAAGTAAAGAACACAAAAAGTGCGTAGGTATGAGAATTTGTTAGTGGAGTGGCATAAAATGTACTTTTGGTAGGCATATTCTCAGATAAACTGCCCACTAATAATAATAAAAGATAATTCCGACCCAGGCAGATATGTATTAGCGAAGTACAGAATCCAATATTACTATGAAATTACTTATTTCAACTATGTGATAAAGGTATAATCAACCTATGAAAGCCATTATCCACCATATACTGACGGTTATTCATTATAAATTCACTAATTCAAGAATTACATTCAGGACATTCCTCAATGAACAGCTTATCTGTTTTGTCTGTGTCATCTGGTGCAAGAATAAAACCTGTGCTCTTGCATGTTGGACACACTTGTATTTTAGAAGTACCAAGACAATATGCTGGGCAGTCCTCCCGTTCATACTTAATACTGTTATAAAGAGTCAGTACAATCTTATATTCATCAATGTAATATAAAAAGCCTCTCTTAGAATATCATTTTACAGTCTCTATAAGGGTTTCTGATGATGATCAATGATTCAAGTAGTCTTTAGAACCAAAAAAGTTAATTCTAGGGATACCTTAAAGCCTGGCATTTACATCATACTATAAAAGGCCATCTTCATGTAGATTATCCAATAATGGGGTGAATGCAATAGACATTTCTTTTTCTCCCAGTGTAATAGTTGATTTCATCCTAAGAACAATGGAAAGCATGTTCCTATCCTCCCTTGCAGTATATACTGCATTGCCAATTATCTCATATTCCTTGTAATTTTGCTGCAACCATTGCTTCCATGCTCGTGTTCGTTGGAGATTTTCATCCAGTGCTCTAATGGTATAATCCAAATCTATCACTTCTTCTTCCTCCTCTTTATCAAAGAGATTTAGTTTAATCATGGGAATCATGAGATCTCCGCCTATAACCTTTTTATGTGACTTGTTCAATCTTTCGATAATATCTTCTTCACTGCTGCTATCTTTAAATGGTTCTACTACATCATATTTTGGGAAAAAGTATCCTGCTAAATTTTTGTCCCAGTCATAAATTTTGTATATTGTATCTTCATATTCCATTTTCCATTTTATCTTCTTATTTTCTATTCCAAACAATAAGTATTACTAAATAATGGGGTAGATATATGTAAGTTAGTGATGGCTTATCTATTCTATATTATTCTTTAATATGATTTGCATTTATCATACGGACATTATCTAATCTTGAACTGGGATAGGCTTAGTTAAATTTTCAAAGTGGTCAAATAACGCATAAGCAAATCTATGGTTTAGAAATAAAACATACAATCCGTCTTTCATCATATTTTCAATTATGACACTTAATTCTTCAATCTTGATAATTGGTGTGTATGATAGTGAGTCTGTGACAAGCATCAAGTTTGTATTTTCATAATTGTCCACCATATCATATAGCAGTGATTCTAGAATTCCAAAAAAACTAAGATTATAATGGGTTATCTTAGATCTAAAAACAGCTACAATTGTTTCTATGTCTTCTCTCCCTTTCATTTTAGATGCAACTATTGGTGAAGAAAAAATCTGTCTTCCTTGATCAAAGACTCTATTATATTCAATATTATAATAGTTGTTTGATCTGAAGAATTCTTCACTTCCTTTTAGTAACTGAGCATCAGTCAGCCAATTTTCATTTCTATATTGATTCATTCTAGAAAAGAATGACCTAGCACTTACCATTCGTGGATTAGGCAAACGATTAACTATTTTCTTTCTACTAATAAATTGTTGCTAAGCCTTACCAGCAGTTAAGATCAGAAGTTCTTTCAAGATAGTAAATAAAATCGCAAACAAGAATACATTATCAATAATAACTGGCATTGAGTCAAACACATAGATATATTCTTACAAAAGTAATTTGAAGATGAAAATATAAAATGCTTTTGTTGGAAAATATGTGTTTTTGGTGTCGCATATTTTGTTTATGGAGTTATTGTTATTGTCATTTTTCAAGCAAGTTATTCAGCTTTTCAAATATTTAATCACGCCCTTTTCACATTCTCTTCCATCGAAGTATTCAAGCCATTACCTGAAATATATGCGAAAAACTTACTCAGAGATATATGAGCCCAAGGCTGGTGATTTCATTAAAATGAATTGATCTTAATTGTATAGTCTTGTAACCTTTTCAATTCTTCAGTTATGTTAACTCTTTGATATGTATTTCAATTTTCCCATAACTGTCACTAGGTAACAGCGATCTATTCTATCAGAAAGTGTGAGATAATTAAGTTAATCTTTACACTCTTCCTCTTTTGTTTGTTATGAATTTTCTATATTGGCAAGAGATTATAAGTCTCAAATCTACAGCAGTTTTTGACTTCAATAAGCGATTGTTTTTGTAAGGGATTTGACAGATCTTTTTCTAAATTGTAATATGCATCAAAGAAATGATAGTTTATTTGTCATACTATGTGTCATGTCCTAGATTCTTTGGCTATAGAATGGTTTACTAACTTAGAGAAGAATCTAATTAAATAAAAAACGGTTATGATGTTATAATTACAACGTCTTCAAAGTCAGCAGGTCTCATCATTATTGTTGTTATCTTTATCTTATTGGCAACACTTATTATCATTTGCTACATATTCAAATTGTCTATAATGTTACGCTAGCCTAAGGGAATAAAATGGTATATTTTCCACATATGGTAGTATGTTAACCGAAATTATTATATAATATAGTACTGATAGTTATTCCAACCTATCCCAAAAAGAGGATGATAATGGGTAAGCCTAAGCAATATCCTGAATTTGGATAGGGGTGGCGAGAAAAGAAAACCGTATTTCTGAATACTATGGTAAGAATACGGAACAATTTCCACCACCAAAATAATTGTGCATAAATAATATCACAGCTTTTTTGTGTTGTCTTCTCCTCTCACTTTCGTTTTAAAAGTCTATAGACAGATTAGACTGTGTTGATCCGATTCAAATCTTGTCTTGCCTTTATCGGAATTTAGGATATATGTTGATAAAATAATATTTCTAAAAAAAATACATGAATCCTAAGATAGCCTCTCTGAAGCCACACGAGGATGAAGATGTGAGATATCAAGGGTCCATGCAAAGAAAACGAGACAATATGCATTACTCTATATGATATCAACCAAAAGTAAAACACAAGTAATAGATATATTAGATTTTAAGTATCGTATGGTAGTATAGAAAAGTAGTATTCGAAGTTATGCATATATAATAGACTGAAGAATCTTTAGTTACAGAAAAAAGCGACATTAACGCTATAGAAAATATTTAGATTATATAATTATATATGAACTAAATTACAATCAAAACTATTTTTTGATTCACACCCCCCAATACTTTGCAACTATTGTTATTTTCGAATTGGATTTAATACATGCTCTTTGTTTTCTTTACGTTAATAACGGTCTAAATAGTAATAGGTTGTATTACAACCTATCTGCAAAATTCAAACCTGTTATCATAAATTTTATTAATGGATATATAGGATATTTGCAAATGAGCAGCTAATCTAGTAAGTCCGCTCGAACCCATGTTATTAATTATGAGAAAGGAGATATAGTAATTTATAAAATCTGACCATTTCGAAAGTGAGTTTCGAACACTTAATTGATATTGATATTGGAAATACGAAAGAGATTAATTAGTTAACTTAATTTTTTATCGAAGATGAGAAATGGTAGCTAATAATAAAGAAAACTCTGATACAGAATTTGTTGTATTGAAAGTCTATAAATCTGAAATAGATAAATTGATTAAAGATTTAAAAGAAACTAAAAGATTAAACAACAATTACGCACCTAATTATGACCAGATATTAGTTCGTTTCAGAGATATGATAATAGATCTTGGTTCCCTTGAAGTTCTTAGAAATGCTATAATATCCACCGATAAAACCTCTATGTTGGGAAGAGATGAATTATAGAAGGACTTTTTGAAGACATATTCTAAGGTTTGTTAAGAAGGGTATATAACAAATAGGATAATACTGAGTATTTTTATATTTTGTCATCTCTCTATACTAATGTCGAATTTCTACTACTTATTAATTCCAAATTTACATTAATAACAACTAGCAAATAAGTGTCATTAATACACGTCTTGCCATATTGTGACAACCACTTTAGTTATTAGAAAATTGTAAAAAAATGGAATCTGACATACAAAGACAGAAGAACCCAAGGATAGTGGCTCATTATTATTATATCCACACAGTATTTTGCAACAACTTGACAATGACAATGATGAACATCTGGTGTGGTTATGATCTTGATTAGTTATTAATATTTAGCCAATACAATTGGTATTGTTATTGTGATATTAATAAATCCATAATTGGTGTAATAATCGTCGTTATAATACTACCCATAACCAAGCAACAGGTGCACAAACTATAAAGATCTATTAAATAAGATTTGGTCAATGTTGGTGCCGTCTTAATACTTCTCCCAGTATACCCGCGATAATTAGTCTATATTCCGCAATATAAGAACCCGTATAGTTAGCGGGTTCGGTGGAATGCAAGACAAATTTGAGTCTAATTTGCAACTCAGATTATTTAGGATGTAATTGATTGAACTTGCATTTTTTTGTTAAATATCTCAGAGGAGATGATATTATAGATCTATGGAGGAATAGGATCCAGCCAATAATGATTT
>DATFPS010000260.1:0-10214 GCA_035264705.1 Nitrososphaeraceae archaeon
TTTGAATTATTGTTATTTCTACTAAAATCAAGACCTCTTCATAATAAAGAAATTACAAAAATATTGCCTAGTGGAAATCCTCTTATACCAATCGACATACTATAATAGTCACATAAGACATGTCTGAAGTACAAGAAATTAGAAGCGTATTTCAAGGATTGCAGACCTTATATCAGATATACCTTCCAAAGGTTGATCCTATCCTAATTCATGATTTACTGATACGTGAAAAAGAAAAGTCTGAAAATGCGCCCTTTTATATGGTCGAGATATTTACAAAACCAGGAACAGATTCTGAAGCAATGAAAAATAAGATATTTGAAAGGACTGGATGGCTTCCTGCTGTATATGATAAAGGCACACATTATGTAACTAATCAGAGACTGACTTTGGAAATGCTAAAAGAAATATCTGAACCTGAGGATGTCTTAGAAGTTACTGGTGACTATACTGGAAGTATAACAGCAAGAGGAGCATCACATGAGCCCAAAACTCCTGCATAATAACATATTATATGAATAATAGAAAAACAATCTTCTAACTTTTGATCATATGAAGGACATTGTCTATAATTTTCTGATGATCCACTTCTACTTCCGTTGTTATTAGAAGTAAGTGATAGTTTTCTAACGGTATAGTTATACGTTTAAGCTTTTCATACTCTGCGACAGCATATTTTCCTTTTCCAATCTTTGGAGCCAGAGAGTTGCGTAGTGACCATCTTGCTAATGCTTGTAAATTTGATCTTTTTGTTTCCTCGGGCGAAAGTAGGTTCTGAACACCTTCGCGTTGCCCACCATACTTAGTTTCGCCACTATAATCACATATACCGGCATATCGTATTTTTGGATCAACGCTTAAGATATCTTTACATAGCTTTACATAGTCCATAGCTGTGAGTTAATAACAATAAGAATGATCCTAATAAGCATTTTATTTGGCATCTAATGAAGATTGTAAGAAGTCTTCCTATTGAGAAATTAAAACAGTCGATATTTGTCAGGTTATATTGATAAATTAGGCTATACTATATATGCATAAGAAACGACCTCGGAGATTCCAGGCTAATGTAGTTAGATAAGTATAAGAAAATTGTATGGATTCTATGTGAGCCTTTGAAAATTATGACGTCACTAAAGTAATTAGCAGGATTTGTATTCATAACTGGTCAAGCAGAATACCCAATTCATGCGACATACTTGACTCTGCTGTATTTAACAGCCAGAATTCAAGATAAGAGATTTATTTCTGCTGTCCCAGAAATCTCCTGAAGGAGCTCCAGCTCCTGCCTCGTAAGCTGCGGGACAGGCTATAGTCTAAGTGCGCAGGCAACGATCCTGAAGACATTCTTCGACTAGAGATATGTGTTCGCGAAGCTGTAGTGACAACTGAGGATGGTAAAAGCCCAATCCTCACAAAAGCTCAAAGATAGGCTGAAATGAATATGAGCTAACGCAGCCGGCTTTTAAGATTGCGAGACTTCGGAAATTTGCACATTTACTATCGCAGCGACTATGTGGAATCCATTATTATATGAGGAGGTTGTACTTGGCATATCGATCCAACAAAGAGATAGCTACCACAAATTTACTTTTTCACTTTTACCAAGCTAGTGGAGAAAGAATAACCATCAAAAAAAACGTATAAGAAGGGTAGAAAAGGCGGAGTAAATTTAGAAATGCTACGTTTACCTCTTTTTACTTTCTATTTTTTAATATACAGATAATTGCTATTTACATCATATCCGAGATCTGCCATTGACAATACTTTGAAGCCATTATCATGTAAATATTTAATTTCTTTTTCAAATAAATCTATAGTAGTAGCATATGAGTCTGGATCCCCTACTCCGCTATTATCTATTCTATGCCATATGACAATGGGAATTGCATTTATTGTACCGTTTGTATTATAAATAGATGGGATATTGACAACTTTGATGAATCTATCTAACATTTCAGAATCATCATATGAGTTCTTTGACCTGTCGGCATCATGACTCCAACCCATAATAGAGTACCTATTTGCAAAAGTGAGTTCAGCATCATCATTATCTTCATTAGAAAATGTTCTACAATCAGTCTGACCTGATGCTTCTTCTTCTTCCTTAAATCCATCACAATGTAAATACATTATTGGCTCAGGAGCACTTCTAGCAGTTCTAGCTATATCATAATATTTAGCAACTGTATTGACTACTGCAGCTTCATCAGTTCCACCATTAAAAGGATACGCAAAGCTTGTTGCATTAATGCCATGGTTAAGAAGGCATTGTTTTGATTCAGCTATTTCATATCTAGTCTCTTTCTTTGACGTTTGAGAAAGATCTACATGATTCATAGTATGAGATCCTATATCATATCCTTCATTGTGTAATGCTGTTATATCTTCCCATTTCAGCCGTCCATTATTTCCTACATAATTGCAGACAATATAGAAAGTAGCCTTATATCCGTATTTGTCTAAAATTGGCTTGGCATTAGTGTATTGGCTCTTGTACCCATCGTCAAAAGTTAAGATTATTGCTTTATTATTATTGGCAGTATTAATATTTTCAGTGTTGGGAACATAAGGAATAGGCTGGCTATAAGCTACATTTGATTGCAATAACAACGGCACTTATTAGAAACGCTATTATAATATTTGCAATAGCAAACTCAATTCTAAAATTTCTTATACTTTGTAGTACCATAATTAGCGAGAAATAACAGCATATATATAATTTTTGTTATTTAATATAGCCGTATGTTATATTTATTAGGAAGAGATGAGCTATACAAAATGGATCATGGTTATACTCATATAAGGATGATTGATTCATTTGAATTTACAAAACCACAAAAATAGTAAGTTTGTTTCTATCAGTAACCTATTTTAAATCTCTTATTGCTTAAGTTGCCAGATTCCAGTTGACTTTACTGTTAACATAGTAAATAGAATGTCTAGGGCATAAATGGCTAAAGATTTAGGTATTTTGAAATAGAGTTCAACACAATGATTCATGATGTTAATTAAATTCCAGATAAAGTGTAGAAATAGGAAGTAATGAAATTCTCCTTCCGAGGTTAGAGTCTATGCGCTGATATAAATTTACCATTATAGTGCTACATGCTTTTACCACTGTTCATTTATGTGCTATAGAAACAGCAATTATCAAATGTTTTAGGTTTTTTATTCTCTTTATATATATGTCATATGCTCTATGGACATAAAACAAGTCATGAAAAAAGAGATTCTAGTAGAATTTGTAGAATTAAAAAAATCGATATCAGTAGAATTAGACAATTCACAATCGCCAAAAACTGTGAAAGCGATACTTGATAATCTACCAATAAAGGTAAAAATTAACAGATGGGGAGATGAGCTTTATACAGATAAGACTCCTATAATTGCGGAAGAAGAAAACGCTCAGTCTGAAGTTAGTCTCTTAGATGTTGCATACTGGCCTGATGGAAATGCACTTTGTCTATTTTATGGTCCTACTCCAATAACTAAAAAAGGTGAAAATAAAAAAATTCTGCCCTATTCTCCTGTCAACATCGTAGGTAAAATTGTCTCCAAAGACGATATTTTAAATCAGATGAATGACAGCAACAGCACAGTAATTGTAAAGCCAAAGTAGAATTTCCCATGTAATTGTGAATTACTATAGGTTTACTGTGAATATAGATACATATGCTAGCAAAAGGGCATGTATTTATAATAAAATAAAAAGAGGTATATTTGCAGATCATCTCTCGATAATGAGCTAGGATGCTACTTTATTTTCAGACGGCAGCGTTTGTCTAATATTATCTAAACTAAATGTATTAGGGGAACTTTAGAAGATTTGTATTAGATTTAGTACACCATCATGTTTGATAATACCATCCTCTCTGTCTTAGGTTCTCGATAGTAATTTTTTTTCTGATTTAACACAATTTTTCCTAATGCCTTTCTTCTACCTTTATCTTAAAAATAATTTGTGAATTATCCTTCAATTAAGAATCTTTATCAGACATATACAATAGCAGCAATGTGATTAACTTCTGAAAATAAGCCGCAGAATCAAAATAATATATTCCTATGAAATAATCATCATATTTACAGAGGCTATACGTACTTGCAATTGGAGAAAGTGAATGATTCATGGTCATTTCGAGATATAGACAGAACTGAAACATCTTATCTTACTCATAGCTATCACCGATATCCTGCCAAATTTATTCCCCAGCTAGCGGCAAGATTGATCAAAGAGAATAGCCAAGTTGAAGAACTCGTCTGTGATCCTTTTATGGGTTCTGGAACTACTCTCGTTGAATCTATTGTCAATGATAGAAGAACGTATGGAACCGATATCAATCCAGTCGCTGTGATGATTACAAAGGCTAAAACTACCCCGATAGATCCTCAATATCTGGAAGCTCAAATATATACATTAAAAGGAGCAATTAAACGTCTTCTTATAGATGAAAATGAACATACACTATTCTTAAGAAACGACGATGACTTTAAAGCAGTCCCTTCTTCTGAAAATAAAAGAATAGATTACTGGTTCTCTGAAAAACAAAGGCATGATTTAGACATTATTCTATCGAAGATAATGATAATTTCTGAAGACGAAAATGTTAGAAATTTTTTACTTTGTGCCTTCTCAGATATTCTAAAAGGGTGTTCACGATGGATGATGAAATCGGTGAAGCCCACTATAGATAAGAATAAAACAACAAATGATGCATACAGAAGTTTCTTTCTCCATACGGAGAGAATGTCAAAAAAGAATCGACAGTTTTGGAAAATTCATAAGAAAAATAAGAAGGAAGTAGATTGTATGGTAGATAATGTTGATGCACGTAAAATGAGAATAAATGATGATTCTGTGGCATTGATAATTACAAGCCCACCTTATGTTACTTCATATGAATATGCTGATCTTCATCAGCTGACAGCCATTTGGTTGAGATATACTGAAAAGCTCTCAGAGTTTAGAACTAAATTTATCGGATCGCTGCAAAAAAAAGAACTGACCGATATTAGATTGTATAGCCATCTTGGAAGAACAATAGTGAATGCACTTTCCTCGATAGATAAAAGAGAGGCCACTGGGGTAGAACGGTATTTTTTTGACATGCAGAAATGTTTCGAAGAAATGTATAGAGTCTTGAAGTTTGGTGGCCGAATAGCTATAGTAATTGGTGACACAGATATTAAAAAAGTTAAGATTCAGAATGCAGAGGTATTTGTACAAACACTGGAAAAACTAGGCTTTAAGATTTACAATATTATCAAGAGACTAGTGCCAAACAAGATTCTTCCATTGACACGGGATCGGGGAACAGGTCGATTTATTGCTACAATGGAATCAGATAGGTTAGCATATCCATTTGAATATATCCTTATAATGGAGAAAGCCTGAACCGAGTTTTTGTTTATCGGTTCAACTATGCGAAAAGAAGGAGGAAGAATATTATGGTGCTATTGATATCTATCGCCATTATTTATGAGATCAAGAGTGACACAAAAGTTCTTCATAAGAAATATCTATAGCTTAAGAAGACAAAATTGATTATGAATGGTCATGAAGAGTAACGGAAAGACTATTGGAATTTTTTATTCATATTATAAACTATGAAGTACATCACCTTCCTTTAACGATATCATCAAGAAATGGACTGAATCAAATATACAATTTTTTGTGATTAATTAATTCGATTTAGTTAAAAAGAATATCACCTTCTATGATGAGTGAACCCAATGATATGCATGGGATTGTCCTGACAGATTTAGATCCCAACAACCTTATAATATGACCAGAGAATTACATTACAATACTTTTAAAATGTAATATCTGTCGATTGTGGTTAGAGATCTGAAATGGCAATTTTGTAGTATTCAGTGTTTATAGAAGAATAATCGAATCTCTTTCAATAAAGGAAGAGCAGAGAGTAACTGTTAGATATATCATAGAAATAAAATGTCAAACACAATTGCGAAGGGAAAGCTCAGATATGCATTATCCACAGAGTACTATATTATATTATCAAGTGTTTATTGATGGTATAAATAGAAACAATAAAAATACAAAAACCTAAAATCAGTAGATAATATAAATATAAATATATATAAAATTCAAGCACACCAATTCTTTAAATAATCTGTTGCTGACTGTGTACTTTCAAAAACTCTATCTTCTCCTATTAAGCCTTTAAAATCTGATATTGTAAGAGTTGAATTATTTAAAGTAACAATGCATTCAATACCTGCTTTATTTGCCGCTTGAACTCCTAATGGCGCATTTTCTACCACTAATGCTTCTTGTGGTTTTAGATTCATTCTTTCCAATGCAGTTTCAAATGGATCAGGATTTGGCTTGCCTTCTTCTAAATCATCACCAGTAATCACGACATCGAATTTTTCTCTATCAAAAGTTTTATATATAATATCTTCAACTTCTTGTCTTGCGGCACCACTTACAATAGCTTTTAAACAATCTAATTCTCTTATTAATTCTCTTACTCCATCGATAGGCTTCACTATTAATATCTGTTTTAAAATTTCCTTCTTTAAATTATGAATTTTATCTACAATAGAAAAATAATAATGATTATTGTCATATCCTTTACGTCTGAAAATCTCTTTTATCATTTCATCAGCTGGCATTCCCTCTAGTAAAAAAATTGTCCTATCGTCAATGTCGATATTAGTCACCCGTTTGATGGCAATCTGCAAAGCTTTACAATGATATGGCATTGCATCTACCAATACGCCATCCATATCAAAAATTATTCCTTTCATAAAAGGAAAGTAAGGTATGCTTATTATATTAATACATAAGTAGAGAATTCTAAAATAAATATAATGTGCATTTTCCTATATCATAATAGGACTTAAATTTACAATAGATTTATTTTCTTTACTCCAATTTGCTTAACCATATAAAATTCCGTACCCATCTGAATAATATCTCCAGCAGATATTCTTTTATGGCTTCTCTTGTTCTCTAACGGTATTCCAAAGGGTTTTAAATCTTCTTTGTTGAATTTTAACCATACTTTACCTACATTAACAATATTTTTGAATTCTGATTCCCAAACTAGATCATAAATGGTCTTTAAGGCTTGTCTGCTAATTTTATCATCTTTAAATAGTCTTTCTGGGTCAGGTTCCTTGCAAAAATAAACTCTTATCTTCATAATTTATCTCTTTATGGAAAGACCATCTTGACTATTGTCTCTTGACTCATATAGTGAGAATATATAAGACAGAGATAACAATATTATCATATTATTACTTGCGATTAATAACGCCATATCAACTCTATTCTAACCAGTAAACGTATGAAGGATATATATATATATAGATATATATAATCTGAAATGACAAGCCGTTGTTGTAAGAAAATCCACATGTGATTTTAAGAATGTAATAAAAAAAACTTTTTTTAATAATAGAGCACATGTTCTCCTTTGATCTATATATGGCAGAAAGATCAAAAGCCAAAGATGATAATGAAATCAAAAGAAACTACAACAATAATAATTACATAAAGAAAAGCAAATACAAATAGAATACTTTAAGATAGAAAAATAATAGACCCATCAGATCAATACTGTAAAATAAATAATATCGATGATATGGTGGTAACGCCAAGAAATGGCTGATTCACCATCAATAGAAAACAATTATGATGTATATTAAATTCAGCTAATCAAAATTCATATTAAAGTTGTAAGCTGAGAACAATAATAAATCCAAAAAATTATATGATATAAAACGAATGAACATAATTCTTGCTTAATATAATTAAATTATCAAAATCCTCTGCGATTTATTTTCTTCTTATCTTTGCTCCTATGGCAGTAGCACTAGAATTTGTTAATGCTGCTAACCATCTTATCTTATTTGTAATCTTATCTTATTTGTAATCTCATCTCTTGCATTAATTCCACTGGCAAAATTAATTGGTGATTCCACTGAACATCTTTCCACCCATTATGGTACCACACTAGGATCATTACTCAACGTAACTTTTGGAAATGCTGCAGAACTAATAATTGCAAGTGTTGCTATTAGTGCTGGATTGCTTGATCTTGTAAAAGCATCTATTACAGGTGCAATTCTTGGAAATATTCTGTTAATCTTTGGATTGAGCATTCTTGTAGGTGGGTTTAGATATAAAGAACAGTTTTTCAACAGAGAGAATGCTGGATTTCAATCATCCATGTTGTTTTTGGCTATAATTGGATTAGCGGTACCTACTATATTATCTAGTACTGCATTAGCGCCAGTTGATGTTGAAAACCAGACAAATATACAGATCTTAAGCGATGCTCTTGCATTCCTATTATTGGCAGTGTATGTCGCAGGAATAGTATTTACCTTTTTTACTCATAGACATCTTTTTGTACAAGCACATGTTGAAGAAGAGGCTGGAGAACGAAATCACAAACACTGGACCAAGAAAAAATCATTCTTAATGCTTGGATTGAGTATGGTTGGCGTTATTGCGGTAAGTGAAATACTTGTCGGATCGGTAGAAGAGACGAGCAAACAATTTGGATTTGGTGAATTATTCGTTGGTGCAATTATTGTAGGTATAGTTGGAAATGCTGCAGAACATAGTAGTGCTGTTGTTCTTGCAAGGAAAGGTAAAATTGATTTATCAATAGGCATAGCTGCAGGATCAGGTACACAGATTGCACTATTTGTAGTTCCAATTCTTGTGATAATTGGCATAATTATGGGTAAGCCATTTACATTAGTATTTACACTCTTTGAGATCGCTGCCGTTCTTCTTGCCGCAATAATATTAAACTTAATATCTCATGATGGTAAGAGCAACTGGTTTGAAGGTGTGATGCTAGCTGCCGTCTATATAATAATTGCATTAGGGTTTTTCTTTATTAACTGACAATCAACTAATAGATCTACAACGAAACACCCGCTTCTTTGCCTATGTCTTCTCTTTATCTTCTGTAATAAAAAGCAGGAGCATTTTTGATCGTTTCAAATACTTTTTTAATAGCGATGATTCTAATTTTTCTTTATTTCGTCTTTAGAAAGCGGATATTTATATTATAGTTATTATGATATCGCGCAGAACAATGGCTTTCACTTAGATCTCTTCGTAACTTACTAAAGTATAATTGCTGGGCTGAAGAATAGATTCATTACTAGTTCAAATGGCTTAATAAATAAATAAATAACTACTTATACATATTTGATTTTTTAACAATTCCATAGATTTGCTGATCCATAAAATGGCGTTGAGTATCATTATCGTCTAGACTAATACTGATTATTCTACCGTTCGAAATGACTAATGTTGTATTTACATTATTCCATGCATTATTACCCGCTGTTCGAACATTCAAAATACCTGAGATCGACAGGCTATTGTCCGGACTGATCTGAATAGGGTTGTTATTATTAACTCTAAAGTTACTTAATTGATGAGTATGATTATTAGCTCCATTAACAGGACCTGTATAAAAATTTGCATTAAAATTTGTTAAATTTCCTTGGTCTACACTCATACTCCAGTCACCTGATAGAATAAATTTTTGTACAGTAGTCATATCAATAGTCTTAGTATTTGCTGGAACTCCAAGAATTAGAGAGCTTATCACACCATCCATATCAAAAGTAGCGCGAGAAGAAGTAGAACTACTCATTTGTGACAATGCTGTTATACTCGTAGCCTGATTTAATACAGCAGTAGTTGCTACCAGTGTTGCTAGAAGAGATATTGAAGCAGCAAGACGCAAAATTGGCTTGCTTCTCATTGAGACTTTCTAGGAGGATCTTTTATATAAGAATATTCAATTATTTTTATCATCATCGTCAGAAAGGATGTGTCAATGAAATAGTATGGATCTGCGATATACTCTTACATTTAATTTAATTCTAACAATAATTGACGATTTTTCTCATCTCGACGTTGTCTTTTGTTAAAGTATCTCCCAATTCGAACTGAAATAACTGTCAATTTTGAATTAGTCTTTATATCCATATTACAAATCTAAACCAAACAACTCTAGCCAAATATGTTATCCTTTTATATTTGAAATCTTTATAATTTCGAGGCAAAATAGAAAAGTCTATGCAAAAGGAAAATATACATACGGCTAAAGAGAAAAAAATAAATGAGACCTATTTTACTGGAAATGTCGTAATAAGAGAAATTTTAGGTGAAGATAATTCTGCAGAACAGGAAATGTATCATGTAATATTTC
>DATFPS010000261.1:0-5320 GCA_035264705.1 Nitrososphaeraceae archaeon
GCCAAAGTTGTAAAGATTGTTCCGCCTCCAAACCTTGGATTTATTTCAATCATCTTAAGAATACCTTCTGCTGATTCTTTCATCTGAATACAGCATGGGCCTCTAATTCCTACATGTTTTGCAATATTCATACATTCTCTTTCCGTATTTGGATCTTTTCTGATCCTTCCTTTGGTAGAAACGCCAGCCTTAGTTTGTATCCGCAATCTAGGAACAGCCATTATTGGTTCTTTATTCATATCAGATAGTACATCTATTGTAAATTCGTTACCTGGCAGATATTCTTGAAATATCATTTCATCAAATTTTGAGGTTACATACCTGAGATCCAATTCGTCTTCGATTTTAATAACATTTCTACTACCTTTTCCGAACCGTGGTTTTCCAATGACGGGAAATGCTCTGATCCTATCTGGCTGCATAGTCGTAAAGGGAAGTTCAAAACAATTAGAAAGGGTTTCAAAAGTAGACATCTTGTCACGGCAAATCTCGAGGTTATGTCTATCGCTTACAACTGCTTGCACTCCTATCTCTGCTAGTTTCTTACGATTTTCACTATATGGGTAAATATCAAATCCTGAAGTCGGCAAGAGTACTTCAACATTATACTCTTTTATAATTTCAAATAGCCTGTCTATAAAAGAGTTGTCCTCGGCTTCAGGAATTTCTTCACTATTATCAGCCATGAAAAATCCAGCAGACAAAGGACTTGAATCTGTAGCAATAATTTTCCCCTTAAAGTTAGCCATCTTTAAAGACTTGATTGCGTTAATACCTGCTGGGGCTGAAGCGCCTGGAATAAGAACAACCGATATCATTACCTTAGGCAAAGCACACAACCAATACTTAAATTGGTTATAATTGAATAGCTTATAAGTATTCATTCTTTCCTAATCGTAAAGTTGAAATTTTACAAGTTGAAATTTAATAACATACTTTGAACCTGAAGGAAGATTATCACGTCCACTGCAATTATAACGATCATTCTGCATCGGATCTTACAATAAGAAACGTCATAAGCCATGCAGAAAGAATTGGTTTAGAGACTCTTGCTTTTACTGAGCACGTTAGAAAAAATTCAGAATGGATTTCTAAGTATCTTGAGGAGTTAGAGTTTTACGATAATAATTCTACCATAAAAATCCTTCACGGCTTTGAAGCAAAGATCCTTGAGGATGGTTCGATAGATTGTCCTGCACAATACAGTAAGGATTATTTCCTGATAGCTAGTTTTCATACTAAATACAATAGCAAAAAAATATGGATAAATGCGCTTGAAAAAGCGATTGAAAATCCTGACGTCAATGTTATAGGACATATAGCACCAGAATCCTCATTTACGCTTGAGAGTAGAGAAGTTGATGAGTTAGCTTCTCTGATGGTAAAAAATAAAAAGGTCGTTGAACTAAATGCTAAGTATCATAGGCCTCCTCATGATTGGGTGGTTATGTTCAAGAAAAAAGGTGTTAAATTACATCTGGGAAGCGATGCCCACAGTCTGGAAGAGATAGGACAGTATCAAAAAATTTTGGATCTCATTTTTCTTGTTGATTCCTTGTAAAATCTTTGGTATATAATTACGATCGAGATAATATTGTAGAATGTTTACAAATGCTTTTCCTGTTCGGATATAGTTAGTATAGTATGCTTGTAGACATCGCTTCTGTTGACTTAATTAGTCTTAATTGTAACTATCTGTCGACAGATGAATAAAATATATATATATATAGAATTTGGAGAAACTAAATTTTTGAATTTGATCAAGTCTTTGTAAGATTATCACTTTTGAAATAATTAAGGGCGGATCTGATAAGTAGTATCTTGAAGGACTGATTAAATGGCCTATCCATTATTCACATCAAGTAAACGGATAATAATAATTCTCAAATTTTTTGTTTTTTATGAATCCCAAATAATATGCAAGTAATGTCATTTGCATTGTACAAGAAATCTGTTAACTCCTCATCATTTATTCATGTGCATCCACCTTTGATTGATCACATAGCCCCAGCAACCATTATCTTCATTGCTGGGAGTTAACTTGTATATATTCTCAGGATGAAATAGCATTTCTACTGCAATGACTAATTTCGACTTTAGACTCTTAGTTAACTGCTTTTTGATAGTATCTGATAATATTCGATATAAGAAGGAGATTGTTGTTATCCGATTTCATATAATTTCCTGAAACCTTTCAAGATTCCAAGTACGACTGTTTAGTGTTTTCTCCTCTCTAATATTTTTGTCTATAAATGGCTAGAGATTGAGTTGTTAAATGTTTGCATGTATTTCCTTACAACCCATGAATTACAAATCATCGTCAGACTTAAGTTTCATATGGATAAATATTAGTGGTATTGTATTAGGATATACGACAGTCGGATCAGAGTAAGGCCTAATATCATTAGTATTTGGAAAGTATTGTGGCTTCACTAAGAAATTTCTCCAATTAACTTTATATCCTCTGTAGACTTTGCGTAACAGCATTAGAAACCAAAAGAGAACCTTCGATATTTCATATATTCTTACTTATGACTAGAAAAACAATAACGACATATCTGATAAAAGCTCTTTGTGGTAGGAAAAAAGGGTGATATGATTTGATTTCTCTAGGATTTGTTGTGTATCGTGGCTTAGATGCTCTCTTATTCCATAATGATCTCCATTTATGCGACGTTTCATATTGTGATGCCTCTTAGAAGATGATCCTCAATTTATAGACAATGCCGTATTGTCTTCATAAAATTATTGCATCTCCGAACTATCGTATCGGAAAATTGCTGTAGAGTGACTCCGGAGTAACTGCAGTCACTTGAGGACTTCTAACTGTAATAGAACATTCGACTTAATTAGCAGTGCCTATTATTTAGAGGCTCTGTTAACTTAAGAATTGCATCAATTATAACAGCCAACAAATAAGTTAAACCAATTTCTAATATGTTGCATTTTGCATTTACTTTAGTACATGGAAAGTAGTCATCAAAACTTTCAGTTCTGTCCTTTATAGACTGAATTGTTTGTTCAATGATACATTAGGATAAATTCAAAATCAATCCATTTGATGATTTTGGCAAAAATATTGCATTATGATGGCTCAATAGCATATTTCTCATCCATTTACCTGCTATATCGTTTATAATATTTTTAACATGATAAGTACAAATAAAAGAACCATGAAACTGGTTGAAGTTATAATGAATTTTGTGTTCTATATCTATATTTGCTTTAATTTGTTCTTTTGTTTTTAATTCTGGAAGTAGTGTGGAGATAATTCTAAATGGAGACTTTAAACTAGATAACACTGTCTTCATTGTTGTTTCTCTATTCTTTACTATATCTTCTTGACTAGCCAGAGGATAGGGAGTATAATATATGTGAAGTAGATTATCCTTATATTTATCAACCTCAATTCCATAATCATTCATTTCCCTTTCAATAAAAGAAATGTCTGTATGTTCTGCTATAGTATATACACAATGCTCCTGTTTTAGTAAACCATTTTTGATGAACCTAAATTCAATATTTCTACTGCGATCTGGTGCCTCATAGAAAACAACGACATGCTTTTTTTTATTAATTTCAGGACCCAGTGAATCTATAAATTCAAATAAATCATTATTATCATCTTTTCTATACATGAGTGACTTTACTCCTTTCGACATGTACTCCCTTTCTATTATACCACATCCTGGTTGAATATTATTTCTTTCATAATTTCTCTTGAAATATTACTAAAAACAATATCTGCTACTTTCTCTCCCATCATCTGTCTAACTCTATTTTCAAATATATCTGGCTTTATAATAAGGGAATCATCCTCTTTATCAAACACTATTTCAAGCACTTTAAACATTATCTTTTCTGATGTATATCCAATTGCTTTAATCACTCCTCTATGTACTAAATTCAGAAGTTTTTGCTGACACCATTCCGTATAAATGCCCCCTTTATGAATAGTGTATGAATGAGCGTTTAGAAGATGAATAAGATCTGCAAAAGATAATTTTTCTATTAAATTTACATCATAACAACATATTTTCTCAAAAATAATTTTATTGAGTTCATCATTAATTATCGTATTATCGTCAGCTAATAACCTCTCATAGTCTAAATACAGAGGATATATTCCTCTTTCAAAGAACTGTTCAGGGGTAACTATCATTACAATTTTGTCTTTTATTAAAGATTCATTTTTTCTAAGATTGAAGATAAAAGATTTTTGTGCCTCTAACATCATTTTCGCGTTTGTGGATTTTTCAATGGAATAAATTATATTAGGATTGGTTATTTTCAATGAAGAAGTATCTTTCGTTAAATTATCAGCATTTATTCTATTTTGTATCATATTTTGCACTACTGGCTGAGTTGGTGTATTACACTCAGCAGCATATATTACTAAATAGCCTTCGGAAATATATTTGTCAATAATGCTGCAAAGATCTTGTTTTTGATGATGGTTATGATGATAGCTTGAATTACTAACATTACTATCAGCGTACTTTAAAACACATAGAATATGATAGTAATCCATAACAAAATATATTACATTTAATATATAAAGATCTTTTATAACATGTTTGTATAAAGTGTAATGTTTTAACCATATACATAAATAGGATATATTAAACAAATCTTTAAGCTCTGTTAACTTGACAATAAAATCTATAGCTGGTACAGATGTCCTATTCGTTATATTGACATATGCAAAAAGAAATAGACGTCTACAAGAGATATAGGTTATGGTCTATACTTATATTTACTTGGTCTTTCATATACAAATATAGCAAAAGCATTATCCAGGTTTGTAAAACAAAGCCATGTTGCTGTCTGAAAATGGATTCAAAAATATAAACATGAAAGAATATCATACACAGACGAAGAAAAGTTTCTGAACTGGTAATTGATGAAACACAAATCAAAATAGGCAATAACTACCTCTGGTTATAGGGTTGTAATCAACTTGACAACAAACCAATTCTTGATATATATCTCTCAGCAGAAAGAAACATGTTTATTGCACGGAATTTTATTCGAAATCTCGTAAACAAATATGGAAATCATCTAGTTTCTACAGATACTCGTACTTGGTATCTATTTGCTTGTAAATTCCTCAAATTGAGACATATCATCTTCATTCTTCTTTTGAGAAAAGCATCATAGAGAGAACAATTGAATACATAAAAAACAACAGAATAGGAAATTTTGATCTTTACTTTCTCTGTACAAAGAAAAGGTAAACTTTACCATGTTACCAGTTGGTTCAATGTATTTGTTGACTCTATGATACTAGTACGGCTCCTTAAGTTAACAAAGCCTATTT
>DATFPS010000262.1:0-2566 GCA_035264705.1 Nitrososphaeraceae archaeon
AACCAGAGCAGCCACCTCCAGATACATAAACTCTAAGCAGTAGATTATCCTTGCCTTCTTGCTTCATAAATTCAACAACTTTCTCTGCTGCCTTTGGCGTAATAGTTACAATTTGACTTTGTTGTGCTGTTTCCATTGCTAAATTTAGATTACTGTAGTGCTATTTAAACCTGAGATAATATACCAATTTTCCATATTCTATATAGTTTACCATCCCAATTATTAATTACTGGAGATATTGACGTACAAGACATTTTGAATCAGGAGGATAGTCTATATTGTCATGAAAGATAATTATTATCTATAATAGAGCAGATCACAAGAGCAATTTTCGAAAAGCTTGTAATAGTACGGAGATAACAATTCGCAGTAATTCATTATCAAAGATATTGGATTAATCATTTCTACCAAATATAGTATTTTGTTCTTCTTTGATGATTTTTTCAACATCAAAAAATCTGTGTGCTACTTTATACAAGTCTACAGCTTCCTCTCCATAAGCTTGTATTCCATACTGAATTCCGTCACTACAGGTTACTTCAACACAATAGTACTTTAACCCGTTAGTCAGATAGGATATATTATTAGACATTTTTGTTATCTGACAAGATACCTTTTTGCGTTTGGAGTCAACTTCTTCTCGCGCCTGTTTCCCTCTCTCCTTATATCTTGATCGAAGTAACTGTTGCAATGCATCGATGCTATTGTTATACAATGAGAACCTACCACTTTTTTACTGTGTAGATTACTCCTTCCTTAATTCTTGTGTTAACAATCGAACATCTCTTTAAATATTTCTGATTTTTAAAGACAGAAAGTTCTATTCTTATTAAGACATCGATTTGTGAAATCACTATTGGTCCTCTCATAATCCTCATATCATCGATCTTTTGTTGCCTTATAATAAAAGAAGCAACTTAGTTAGAGGGAGGGGTAGAAGAAAAGTATTTTACCATAAGTATACGGTAAAATAAGGTACATTAAATATCCTCATGGCAGTTATAGTTATTGAGGGCATTTGAGAGACTCTAAATAATTGGAAAATTGATTAGTAGAAGAGCTTTTTTCGATCGATAAAGGATATTGGTTTCATTGTTCAAAAAGAAAGCAAAAATAAAAGATCGTCTAACAATTCTCTTTAATCAAAAGACAGTTTGAATCTGTAAATGCTCATTAGCAAGCAAGTCATCTCTTATACCAAGGTTTTTTACATCCTAGTTACTTTCAGCTAGTAATGACTTGATTATTATTAAGGACGATTTAGGATAATACCTCTCAAGAGAAAAGCTAAAAAAGAGATATTATTTATTGAGTTGTATACATGCCCAATAACAATAAAAGCGTAATACATAACATTGGTTAAAGCACTAAAATTTTAGGAATCAATATATACTGATAATTAAGGTCTTATTCTAAATTCGGATTTCTTCCTTGTTCTTCTCATAACTATATCAAAGTTATTGAGAGGTACAATTTTTAAAGTATATAAGAGGAAATCCTGTTTCAACGCACATGGATTCTATTTTATGTGCATTTGCTGGTCTGATAATTATTATCCATTAATGTTCAAGGACAGACAGGTAAAGTCAACCACATCCTCTATTGAGTATTTCTCAAAGCTTGGTCTTATTTTAACTTCAATCTGCATAAAGATTTTTTCCTGGTTTGATTATTCGTTGAACATGATTGTGGATAGGAGTTGCAAATATTCCAAACAATTTTGGTTCAAATTCCTTATAATTATCAGTGCTCAAACCATAAAAGGAAATATATTCAGAGAAATATACATACCGTGAATGAATCAATTATATACGTACGTACCTTTGGACCAATTACAAATATCTGTGTTCATTACTAGAATGTCGATATGTTTTTAGTTGTATTACGTCTGTTAAAAATAACCCATAGTCTTTACAGTTTTATGACTATTCTATATAAGAAATTTCTTTCACTATGCATGTTAAATTAAAAAGTGAATTTTATTAGTATCGACAATTTGGCAAAAAACAATCTACATTCAAAAAGATTATTCTTCTTCTTCTTCTGGATATATATTGAAATATCTTGTTTGTGTTACTCCACTGCACTCTACTCCCGTAATGTAGATAAACCCTATCTAGTTTTAATAGAAGAATTGCCTAGCTCAACAAGTAGCGTTGATAGAAAGAGACACAAAAAGAAATTACTTTTTTTTGTTTTGTCCGTTACTATAATAACAGTTATTCTGATTATGATGATGATAGTAGCATTATACTTTAACCTAGAGAATATGACACTAGGCCAAGCGCAGCAGCAACAGAAACAGCAACAGCAGCAACAACAAAACAAGCAAGGGCCATCTTTACAAATTCCATATAAATCTCTGAAAGTAGAATTGGTGACTGAAGGATTGTCTTTTCCTACAAGCATGGAATTTATAGATAATAACAATATTTTGGTTTTGCAAAAGGATAATGGAACAGTACATCTTGTCTCAAATGGTATTCTACAGAAGAAGCCAGTGTTGAAAGTACAAGTTGACACTAAGGGAGAGCGTGGAATGCTTGGAATTACCCATAGTAGAAAA
>DATFPS010000263.1:0-3246 GCA_035264705.1 Nitrososphaeraceae archaeon
GGATTGGATGGTAAGTATAGAATTGGTATAAGCTATCCAATATTAAGTGCAGGGACAGGACAGTATATTGGAGTAGTAGGATCAGTAATACCTACTGAGGGATTCTTTGCACATTATGGAAATATTTATGATATTAATTCTCGATTTCTGGTAGTATTTGATAGAAATGGAATAATGTTAGCCAATGGTGCAAGTAAAACATTAGTTGGAAAGAACTTTTTTGGCGAGTATACTCAAAAGTTTATTAATTATAATCCCAGATTGAACAATCTTACACGTAGTCTATTAACTGGAAATTCTGGTTATGCTGTTTATGATTATGGAAGAGGAGAAAGAATAACTACACAATATCCAATTCTTGTAAATGGCGAGCCTAAATATTATGTACAGTTCGTTCAACCAACTACACAAATATATTCAAAGCTAAATGATATCCTTTTTTCACAAAGAATAGAGACATTTTCATTGCTTGCAGGTACTACTGTTGCAATTGTACTTTTAATTGTATTTCTAAGTAAATGGAGTAGTCTTCTAGGGAGAGAAGTTCAAAGAAGAACAAGGGAACTAGAACTCTAACGAAGAAATTAGACTCCATCTAAATTTTGTTCAAAAGAAGTGGAACGTTTTAAAAAGAGAGAATCAAAGTAAATAAGACAATGTTATAATAATTCTTGAAATCTTTCAGATATTATGTTCTAAAAAATTTAGTACCAAAATAGAAAACATTTCTATTTTTAGAAAGCTCTATTTGTTGTTCTTTCAATACTCAATGGTAATAACGAATTACTACTATAATAAACTTTGAATATCTTCATTGTCTCAGCATATGGTGTTAAGATTTTTCTGAATCAAACCTAATAGCATATATCTATTACAGTTGCAGTAATTAGCAAATCTAGATTATTTATGACGCACGCCAATGACAATGTCTGACCCTTTGTCTTTTCATCTATTTGATTTGTTCCTAATTTGTATTGTGATTGAATCAGTCTTTGTAAATTATTGAATGTCACTTCTTTGATATTAGTTTTAGATTTTACTTTAGCTGCTACTCACTATCCTGGAATTATCTTAAAATAAGGTAAGTTACCAATAACTTTTTTGCTAATAGGATTTATCATCTTGTCATATCTTCATGCGTGATAATTTGAATAATGTGCCAAGAGGATCTTCAGAGAGCCATTTTATAGCATTTGTCTTGAACAATTTCCCAAATCCTACTTCGTTGTTTTCCACCTGTTTCAGAAATTTTTTTACACAACTCTTCAATATTAGCGTCGATTATGCAAATGTGGAAAAAACCTGATTTCCAATATTCAAAGTTATCCATACGTCTTTCTGCCTTTGGATCAACATATTCAAAAATTTCAAATGGCAGTGAATCTTCGCTATATAGTAATGATTCTGCAAGTGAAAATAGTATTGGAAGAACTATATCTTCTGTAGAGCTTTCATTGTCGTCACAATCTTCACGATAGTGGACTTTAAAGGAAGCTAGGATAATCTATTTCTTAAGAAACAACCAGAGGAATGATTGTAGAAATCGTAAGTAGATTCTTTATCCAGATTGCTCCACTTCTCCAGCTAAGAGATCTCTATGAGTTGCTGTGGGCAATCCACTCTGACCAAGCAATGATTTCAAGCTCTGGTCTTGGCTTCTTTTATAGCATAGTCAAATATTCGATCAGATGTCCATCGGGATCGCGGAAGTAAAGAGCGGCAGCCGGCATCCGGCCAATCACACTCGGCTCCATTGTCTCTATGCCAAAGAATGAGATCGGCATAATCCTTGTGCTTTCAGCCGTATCGGCGCGTCCAAAAGATCGTTCATGGTCACCTCAAACGCTACGTGAAGAGTTAGCTCCAATGGAACTGTGTCGAGTGACCATAGTCCAAGCATTGAGCGCCTGGAATCGCCGATCCATAAACTCCCATCTCTAGCTACTATTGCCTCAGGCTTTCCTATAAGAGTTCTATTTTATTATAGAAATGACTGAATATGCCCATTACGACTACTATTACCATCTGAAACTTCATCTCCAAACATATACCAGCCTGTAATTGAGGCAAAATACAAAGGATGCCACAGATACACTAGCGAAGCGGGTTCGATGGGATGCAACACACTAGTGTATGTAATCCACTTGCGCAATGTAAGATGATTTAGTCTAAGAGCTATTCTAATTTGTTTTTAACTCTAGTTCGTCTAAATCTAGAGCTCAAGTTATTTAAATAAAGTATCAGGTATACTTAGTAATGGAATAAAATGCCATTCTATGAGATCTTCTGCATTGAAAGTAGACTTGACCTACCTTTTTTTACCAAAAAACCACCACAACAACAATAACCAAAACCACCACATAAAAGAAGGTTAGAAATCTAATCTTTTAAGAGTTTCCTCTCATTCTTCTTCCTCTCTTCTGTTCCTTCTTCTCGTGTTGTTGTTGTTGGCTAATATGTATGGTTCCATCTCGTAAATGTAATAGGGAAATATGATGTTACGAGTAAAGCTTAGTTCTGTCCGTCTGTGAAGAATCTGATACTGCTATCATCTTCATAGTCTACTCGGTTGAATTGACAAACAAAATCATAGTCTCACAGCAATTAGAGTTATCAGAATTCTTCTAAAGTTTCTAGGTTCAAGCAAGAAAGAGGAATTCTGTGGCTCATTATTATTATTGGGTTTTGTCCTGAATATTTGGGATATTACAAAAGGCGAGTGAAAGCCAAAAGATCTATCCTATTATTATTGAACTTAATAAGTTTCTGCTCGCATAACTCTTTTGTGACCATTAAGCAGGTCTTGTTTCTGATTTTCAGCAAGAAGGTTAAAATCTGTTACAGTATAACAGCAAAAAATTTTCATTTTGTTATGGCATATTGAAAATGATGGTGAACAAAATAATCTTGTTTCATGTTTTATTAGGTCATCTATCCTATTTTGATGAAAGAACAAACCCGTATCAGAAAAAACAGTCAATCCACTCTTACCTAATTTATTCGAGCGCTGAAGTAGCATTTTTATCATTATCATTATGTCTACTAATTCATTTGTTAAGCTGAAATATCCTTTCTTTGATTCTACAATTACAAGTGAACCTTGTAACTTGTATCTCTCTACATCTAAACCAGTATTTTTCAGACTTTGGAAAATATTGCTGACAGATTCATGGTAAGGCAAAATAAGAATCATTTCATTTAATAATTCGATTGCAGTTTTACAGTATTCTAAACAAATTTTGTTCA
>DATFPS010000264.1:0-3624 GCA_035264705.1 Nitrososphaeraceae archaeon
TTATCTTTAATACCACTCATTGTTATTGCATGCATTATATAACATATTAACACTATGGAATCAGTCTTTAGAAGAATTATTTATTATTTAATATTAAAAGAATTATGTTTTATAATATCATTTTACAATAGATTCTATTAAAATATATATATAAAATTATATATTAAATAAGAAGATATATATATTTTTATATTAATATATTTTGCAATTTTAAAATATAATAACGCGGTTTGCTAATTATTTTACAAGTTAGATTTTTATGTCATGCACAAGTGTCCATTATGTATGATGAAACTTTGTGCATAGATATGATCTGTATTTTACATCTTTACCGGAAACTTTTATGATAAATGAAATACTACAACGTATACCATCAAGTACTTTGCATAACCAACCAAAGAGGACTCCAATTACTTACCACTATACAAAGGATGATTGATTCATTTAAAATAATAAGTCTAAAAGATTTCAAATAATACTAATACTACTATAGATTCCCTTACCACGCTTTCTATTTATTCTTCTTTTAGAAGGTCGTTATAATGAAAGGCATTATGGACATCAAGCATTCAATAACTGATATTTATCACAAATATACATGCTTTTACACCGAATAGCTACATTGATTGATCAACAACATTTTGAGCATGAGATCTAAGGTCAATGCAAGATAGTGATGACAATGACGATAGTGGAGATAGAGAAGAAGAAGAATAACATAATTTTATGATCGAGTAATTAGAAAAGAGCATTTACCAATAAGCAACAAAAGGAAGAGAAGCTAAGCAAGTAATTTGTCTTATGCCAAAGAAAGTATTTCATAAAAATATATATATAGATATTTTTAAATGAACCACTGCTGATTAGACTATCAGTGATAGTAGATTAAGAAAACAATCATCCTGACATTATATCGGTTTGTTGTTTTTAACCAAGTTCTGGTAAGGTATACGTTAATACCATTAATTCCACTATTAGTTATAGCGATTTTATCCGTCAATCCTAACACTTGGAGAACATCTGATGTTCATCACTTTTACTTTGAGATGTTTGCAGTAATACTTGCCGCAGTATTAGCTTTCTATTATATATTGCGTGCTTATACATTAAATGATAAATTCAGTCTATTTGTTGGGATAGGATTTCTTACTAATGCTTTAATTGATTTGATGCATGCGCTAGTCTCTTTCAGTCTAGTGAATGAACCACTATTTTTAAAATACTTTATACCACAGACATGGTTTGCTGGAAGAATATTTCTTAGTGCTATGTTTGTTGTGGCAATTGTAATGTACTCAACATTATCAAAAGATTCAAAATCGCTTGCTAGTAGTAGTGCATCATCTCTAACAACATCATCAAGACAAGAAGATACATTTTCATTAAAAGAAGTCCGATATAGCAAATTAAGAAATAGATTGATACTTTCTATAACAATGCTTGCAGTTATGGCAGCAAGCATTGCCATAAGTTCTCTGTTCTCAATCTATCCTGGAATAGTAATTGATGATTTTCCTATACATAGACCATATGAAATTACTGCTCTTGCACTATTTTTGGTTGCTCTAGTTTATTTTTACAAAAATCAGCTTTATAAAATAAATGATGTATTTTATAAAGGAATCTTAGCTTCGCTAATAATCGATTCTTTTGCCCAAATTATAATGTCTCACTCTGCTACACCATTTGATACAGCACATAATGTCGCTCATATTCTCAAAAATGCAGGTTATTTTGTTAATATTATTGCACTTGCATTATCAAGTATTCAGTACAATACAATGTTGCGACAAAGTATTGCGAGCTTGAAAGAGAGTAATATCAGGTTGAAAGAAGGAGAGGAAGTAATACGTGTTCAATATGAAAAGCTAAAAGAAACAGATAAAATGAAAGATGAATTCATTAACATAGCAGCACACGAGCTGCGAACTCCAATTCAACCTATACTTGGATTAACTCAATTTCTTCTGTCTAAAACAAAAAATATTAAAGATCATGAATTACTTGATGTTGTTGTCAGAAATGCAAAAAGACTACTGAGACTTACAGATGAGATCCTAGATGTCACAAAAATAGAGAGCCATTCATTAAAACTGAGCAAAGAACGGTTCAATCTGAATGATGTAATAAAAAATGCTATAAACGATATAGTTACAAATAAAGAGGAAAGTAATAATCTAAAGCTATTATTCCAATCTGAGGAAGATATACTTATAGAAGCAGATAGAAATAGGTTAATTCAAGTTATATCTAATCTATTAAGTAATGCTGTGAAATTTACTAAAGAAGGAGGAGGTACGATAACGATTACAGCAGAAAAGAAAGATAATCAAGTTATTGTAAGTGTAAAGGATACAGGTACTGGTATAGATCCTGAAATATTGCCACAACTATTCTCGAAGTTTGCTTCAAAGTCTTTTGAAGGTACTGGCTTGGGGTTATTTATCTCCAAAAATATTGTAGAATCTCATGATGGCAAGATATGGGCTGAGAATAATGCCGATGGAAAGGGAGCTACATTTAGTTTTAGTCTTCAATTAAGTCAAGAACAACAACAACAGCAGCAGCTCAAGAATATATAACAGATGAATCACTAATATTAGTAAAATAGTAGTTATCAAAGAACCATTGACTTTTAATGATGACGTAAAGGCTCTAATAAATTATTTAGAAATTTTAATTACTTGCAATAATTACTACATCATTGTCTAGTAAGAGTAAGCTAATAATTTATCTGCTCTAACGACAATAATAGCTGTTTTAATGTTATCAGTTGCTCTTACTACTACTATCATTATACATCAACAACAAAAGCATTAGTACAAACAAACCATAATATTTTCAAGAGATATGAAAATCCTAGTTATGGAATATACATCAGTATCCTCTAATTGTAGAATAGATGAAAGTTTGCGTAAAGTAACACCTTTTAATTAGGATATGGGCCATACTTTTTATGATAAAGCAAAATTGAGAGCCTATATCAGATTGAAATTAATAATTTCACAGAAAAGGTTGCTTAACTAATGGTAGAGAGGAGATATCTATGAGTTTTACTAACCTGCCTTTAATGGAACAGATTCATGCTAGGGTAAATAAAACCTTGAGCAATGGTATCCAACTTAACATGTCCACAGAAGAATCCAAAAAATTACTTAGAAGACATGTAAACAGCAAAACAAATCTCGTGATTGTGTTTATAGATATCAATAACTCCACACAAATGAGCCTCTCTTTACCAGAGAATAGATTTGCATTGATGATACAAACCTTTGCTCAAGAAATAAGTATTGCCGCATCAGGTTACGGTGGATATGTCTTCAAATATGAAGGTGACGCTGTTATTGTGTTATTTCCTGCAGGATATGATCAGGCAAAAGCATGTAAAAATGCATTGAGTTGTTCAAGAGCGATATTAGAAATTATAAAAGAAGTTATTAATCCTGCATTTAAGGCAAATGAATTACCTGAAATTAAAGTAAGAATAGGATTAGCTTATGGTGATGCTTTAGTGGTGCTTTATGGAAAGAGTTTAGAAAAAGCCCACATAGATATAATTGGTTCTAGTATAAGTATGGCTGTAAAGATTGCATCTGTTGCAAAGCCTAATCAAGTCTTGGTCGG
>DATFPS010000265.1:0-2104 GCA_035264705.1 Nitrososphaeraceae archaeon
CGACTTTATTACTTGCCATGTTCCTCTATTAGAAGAAACAAAGCATCTATTTAATGCAGAATTAATCTCAAATATGAAATCAACAGCTTATATAATTAATGCTTCGCGTGGTGGTGTAATCGACGAAACCGCACTCTATAATGCCCTATGTAATGGCACTATTGCTGGCGCGGCATTGGACGTTTTCGAAACAGAGCCGCCAATAAATAATCTTCTTATAGGACTTCCTAACGTCATTTGTACTCCCCATATAGGTGCCCAAACGAAAGAGGCCCAAGAACTTACATCGATCGTAATTGCTGAGAAAATTATACAAATAATTCGCGGGGTTATTTAAAGTCCAAGCTTTATCAATAAACAATTAGGAAAAATCTAGCACTGGACTATTTTTCTTTTTGACAGCAGAATAGAATAGTAAAATGATAGTTTCCTATATAGAGTATCAATTCTTTATTTTATAAACTCAAAATTAAAAGCCAAAATGACGTATCTTCCTACTACTAATTATTATAAAGTCAAATGTTAGAATTGTTATTTAAATCTCGAATTGATTTTGTTCTAATAATAGATGAATCATACTAATTATGGTATTAGAATCTCTATATACAATTATTAAGGGTATTTTAATAGCCCTTTCATATGCGTAGTTATATGGCTGATACCTGGACAAATATGTGGAAGTTAAATAGTCAAGAACTCAGATCCAAAGCTGTTCTATGGAGAGAAGAGCCAGCCATTATTAAAATTCAAAGACCGAGTAGAATTGATCGCGCGCGGAGATTAGGATACAAAGCCAAACAAGGTATCATTGTAGTTCGTGCAAGATTAGGCAGAGGGGGTATGAGAAAGCAGAGACCTGTAGCAGGAAGGCGTCCTAAACACATTGGTGTCGTCCATATTAAACAAGGAATAAGTATGCGAAAAGTGGCAGAAAGAAGAGTAAACGAAAAATTCCCAAACTTGGAGGTGTTAGGTTCTTATTATTTGCATAAGGACGGAATGTATCTCTGGTATGAAATAGTGCTTGCAGATCCTAATCATCCATCTATATCTAAAGATAGGGAAATGCGAGGAAAACTTAAGGCTTTTGCAAAATAAAAAAAATGCTCGCTAATGATCTTAGACGCCTACATCTCAATACTCTGCACAGAATCACATAATCTATATGTATTTGATCATCAAATCTTACGACACAATTTAATCCTTAAAATTAGTTAATAATGTCATGACAGATTTTATGATTTTTTCGACATCTGTCTCTATGGTATCTTTCTCTATCGTAATATAATAAAAATTACTTTGATTCGCTAAAGTGAGAGTTTTGACCTTTTCATTGTGGGTTAAGGTAAACTCCGTTTTTCCAATGGAAGATTCAAAGTTTTTTCTTAACTGGAACCTTGTCGCCTCAATAAAACACTCGTTTCTGACTTGATCGGGCTGCAATAACGGTGTTACTCCATTACGTATCTGTCCAGCCAAAGTTCTGCCGAATTTATTTATTACTCCAACATAACGTATCTTTGGTGATAATTCAACAATCCTACGACATTTCTCTCTATTTTTTTGAATATCTTTATGAGATGTTCCGTCGTTATCCATACATGTACTTGTAGTGGTAAATATATATTCTGATAAGTAAAATTCAGGAACAAGCGTTTCCTCAAATGACATGATATGTTCATTCAAAACGTAAAATAATAAATTGTTGTTATACTAGTATAGTTGTTATACTAATATAGTGAGTTATTCCACAAAAATGTAGATCCAACTTTGTTCTGTCTTGACTGGGTACGTTTTCAATGGTTCTTCTGCTGGCAGATTCTGCGGAACACCATCTTCTAATTTGAAGATAGACATATGCAAAGGACATGTGACCGTCTTTTCATCCACGTTCATAAATCCAGTAGATAGATCGGCGTATGCATGAGTGCATATCCTATCTGTAGCAAAAAGTTTATCTCCTGATTTAGCTATAAGTATCTTCTTATCTTTATAATCAAAATCTACTAAATCTCCATTTTTTATTGAATGCTCCTCGCATACTTTTATCCATTCTGACATACTTAAATTTTCTATTCTTTTATCTATATTTGTAGTGTTTCTC